>JBBRTJ010000022.1:0-39249 GCA_038244535.1 Acidimicrobiales bacterium
CGGAAGATGTTGTCGACGAACAGCAGCACGTCCTGGTTCTGCACGTCGCGGAAGTACTCGGCCATCGTGAGGGCCGACAGGGCGACGCGCAGTCGAACGCCGGGCGGCTCGTCCATCTGGCCGAACACCAAGGCCGCCTTGTCGAGCACCCCCGACTCGGCCATCTCGATGAGGAGATCGGTGCCCTCACGGGTGCGCTCGCCGACGCCCGCGAACACCGACACGCCACCGTGGTTCTGCGCTACACGGCGGATCATCTCGGTGATGAGCACCGTCTTGCCGACGCCGGCGCCACCGAAGAGGCCGATCTTGCCGCCCTGCAGGTAGGGGGTCAGGAGGTCGATGACCTTGATGCCGGTCTCGAACATCTTGGCCTGCGGCTCGAGCTCGTCGAAGGGAGGAGCGTCACGGTGGATGTCCCAGCGGGGAACGTCGGCATAGTCGGCTGGGTCGGAGTCGAGCGGGTCGCCCCACACGTTCCAGACGTGACCGAGCACACGGTCACCGACCGGCACCTGGAGGCCGTGACCGAGGTTGCGCACAGGGGTGCCGCGGGTGAGCCCATCGGTGGGCTTCAGGCAGACGGCTCGGATGCGACCGTCACCGAGCTGCTGGGCGACCTCGGCCAGCACCTCGATCTCGTTGCCCCCGATGCTGATGGTCATCGACACGGCGCCGTTCAGCTCGGGCAGCGCCCCGCGGGGGAACTCGACGTCGACGACGGGACCGGCGATGCCGACGACACGCCCGTCCTTGCGGTCCGTGGTGGGGTCCGTCATGGTCATGATGCAAGCGCTCCCAGGTGGTCGGGGGTCTCGAGCGTCCCCATCGTGGCGGTGCTCGTAGTCGATTGGTCCTTGTCACTGCCAAGTGCCTCGGCGCCGCCGACGATCTCCATGATCTCGGTCGTGATGGCGTCCTGGCGAGCCCGGTTCATGACGCGTGACAACGTCTTGATGAGCTCCTCGGCGTTGTCGGTGGCGGCCTTCATGGCCCGCTGGCGGGCGGCGTGCTCGGAGGCAGCTGCGTTGAGCAGGGCCGCGTACACGCGGGCCTCGGCGTAGCGGGGCAGGAGGGTGTCGAGGATGGCGCTGGGAGACGGCTCGTACTCATAGGAGGCCGCGGCCTCCTTTGACCCCTCATCGGCCGAACCGATGAGCTCGCGCTCGAGGGGCAGGAGCGGCCGCAGGACGACCTCTTGGAACCCCGCGCTCACGAAGCGGGTGTAGGCGAGTCGGATGCGGTCGACCTCCCCGGCGAGGTAGGCCGGCTGGACGGCACCGATGATGCTGCGCGCGTCGGCATAGGTCGGGGCATCGGTGAACCCACTGAACACCGCCGAGATGGTGTACCCACGGAAGCGGAAGTAGGACTCGGCCTTGCGCCCGACGATGACGAGGCGGTAGTTCCGGCCCGCCAGCACGTCGGCCCGAAGCTCGGCCTCCACCGCACGGATGACGTTGGAGTTGTAGCCACCGCAGAGGCCACGGTCGGCCACCATCACCACGTAGGCGACGGTGCGGATCTCGGGGCGGGCGTTGAGCAGCGGGCTCTCGGACGCGGCACCCGCGGCACCGAGCTGCTGCACCACCTCGGTGATGCGCTCGCTGTAGGGGACGGCGGCGATGACTCGCTGCTGCGCCTTGGCGATGCGCGACGCCGCGATCAGCTCCATGGCGCGCGTGATCTTCTTGGTCGCCTGGACGCTCTTGATGCGGCGCCTGAGGATGCGCTCCTGACCTCCGGCCATGGTGAGTCGCTCCTACTCCGTGACCAGGGTCTTGTGGGAGGTGGGCTCGCCAACGGCCTCGGCGAAGCTCGCCGCCGGGTTCGCCACCGGACCACCGGCACCGGTCACCACGAAGGCCCGCTTCACCTCGGCCACGGCGTCGGCCAGCCCCGGAGGCACCGTCTTTTCGACCCGGATGTGGTCGAGGAGGCTGATGTACCGGGTGCGGAACGACTCGAGCAGCTCGCTCTCGAAGCGCTTGACGTCAGCGACGGGCAAGTCGTCGAGGTAGCCGTTGGTCCCGGCGAAGATCGTCACCACCTGCTCGGCAACGGGCATCGGCGAGTTGAGGGGCTGCTTGAGCAGCTCGACCAACCGGTAGCCCCGCTCGAGCTGGGCCTTGGACACCGCGTCGAGCTCGGAGCCGAACGTGGCGAAGGCCTCGAGCTCGCGGAACTGGGCGAGGTCGAGCTTGAGCGTGCCGGATACGGCCTTCATGGCCTTGATCTGGGCGGCGCCCCCGACGCGGCTCACCGAGATGCCCACATCGACGGCGGGCCGGATGCCTGACTTGAACAGATCGTCTTGGAGGTAGACCTGCCCGTCGGTGATCGAGATCACGTTGGTCGGGATGTAGGCCGACACGTCGCCGGCCTTGGTCTCGATGATCGGGAGCGCCGTGAGGGAACCGGCGCCGTTGGCGTCGCTCAGCTTGGCGGCTCGCTCGAGCAGGCGGCTGTGGAGGTAGAAGACGTCGCCCGGGTACGCCTCACGGCCCGGCGGACGGCGCAGCAGCAACGCCATCTGACGGTACGCCTCGGCCTGCTTGGACAGGTCGTCGTACACCACGAGGGCGTGCTCACCGTTCTCCATCCAGTGCTGACCGATGGCGCAGCCGGCATAGGGCGCCAGGTACTTGAACGGGGCTGGGTTGGAGGCAGGAGCCGCCACGACCACCGTGTACTCGAGTGCACCGCGCTGGCGCAGCGTCTCGACGGTCTGGGCGATCGTCGAGCCCTTCTGGCCGATGGCGACGTAGATGCACTTCACCCCGAGGCCACGCTGGTTGAGGATCGTGTCGATGGCGATGGTGGTCTTGCCGGTCTTGCGGTCGCCGATGATCAGCTCGCGCTGGCCACGGCCGATCGGGGTCATGGCGTCGATGGCCTTGATGCCGGTCTGCAACGGCTCGTGCACCGGCTGACGGCCGATGATGCCGGGCGCCTGGATCTCCATGCGGCGCGAGATGGCACCAACGATCGGGCCCTTGCCGTCGATCGGGGTGCCGAGCGCGTCGACGACCCGGCCGAGCAAGGCGTCACCGACGGGCATCGACAAGATGCGGCCGGTGGCCTTGACGGGCTGGCCCTCCTCGATGTGGTCGCCATCGCCGAGGATGACGGCGCCGATCGACTCCTCGTCAAGGTTCAGGGCCAGGCCGATGGTGCCGTCGTCGAACTCGAGCAGCTCGTTGACGCCGCAGCCGGGCAAGCCCGAGATGCGAGCGATGCCATCGCCCACCTCGAGGATGCGGCCGACGGTGCGGGCAGCCAACGAGGGCTCGAAGCCCTCGAGGTTCTTCTTGAGGGCCGACGCGATGTCGGCCGTAGAAATGGTGAGCTCTGCCATCAGGTCTCCTAGAGCACGGTCTTGAGCTGGTCGAGGCGCGACCGGACGGTGCCGTCGATCACGGTGTCGCCGACGGTGGCGACGAGGCCCCCGAGCACCGAGGGGTCGATGACCACCTTGAGGGCCACCTGCTTCCCGGTGGCGTTGTGGAGGGCGGCGGCGAGGCGGGTCTGCTGGTCTTCGGTGAGCGGCACGGCTGAGCGGACCTCGGCGACGGCCCGGTCCTTCTCGGCGGCCGCCCGATCGACGAGCTTGGCGATGATGGCCGGCAGGTCCCGGCCGCGACCCGAGCCGATGACGAACGACACGAGCTGCGTGGTCGTGCGCGACGCCCGCGAGCCGATGAGCGTCTCGACGATCGCCTGGCGGCGGTCGGCGGGGATCAGCTCGTCGGTGAGCGTGGAACGGAGCTCGTCGGAGGCCTCGAGCGAGCGTCCGAACCGGAACAGCTCGTCCTCGACCTCGTCGATGGTTCCTTCGGCCTTGGCCACCTCGAACATCGCGGTGGCGTAGCCATCGATGCGATCGGTGCTCATGCGGTTGCTCCCACCTTCGAGATGAAGCCTTCGACGAGGTCCTGCTGGGCCTGGGGCGTCAGCTCGCGCTCGACGATGCGGTCGGTGGCCTCGAGCGCCAGGTTGGCCACCTGGTGCTGCATGTCGGCTCCAGCACTTCGGCGCGCCTGCTCGAGGTCGGTCTCGGCCGCGGCCAGGTGCTCGGCCACCTCGGCGTCGATGCGAACCCGGCCCTCCTGCTCCATCAGAACGGCCGCGTCGGCCGCCCCGGCGATGATCCGCGCTGTCTCACCATCGATGTTGGTGAGTCCGCTCTGGATGCGGGCGGCGTCGGCCTCGGCGTCGCTCCGCGCGCCCTGGGCCCGGTCGATGTCCCGCTGGATGCGGTCGGTCCGGTCGTTCAGCATCTTGACGATCGCCGGCTTGGCGTACTTCCAGAGCATGTAGCCCACGACGAGGAACGCGAGGCCACCCCAGATGATCTCGTCGGTCGCCGGGAGCCAGGGGTTGTGGGCTTCCGTCGCAGCGCCCGCTTCAGCGACCACGAACAGGTTCATGACAGGACCTCCGCGCCGCGCAGCACCTGCGAGGCGATGTCGCGTTGCGCCTCCCGATCGACGGAGCGGCCGAGGATCAGCTCGGACGCACTGTGGGCGACGTCGAGCACCGCACCCTCCATGCCGGCCATCGCCGTGGCCCGTGCCTGATCGATCTCAGCCGTCACCTCGGCCCGCCGCCCGGCGATAGCCGCGTTGGCGACCCCGAACTGCTCACCGCGATAGGCGTCGAGGCGCTGACGGGCCGCGTCGATCTCCTTGGCCCCTTCGGCCCGAGCGGCGGCCAGCGCAGCCTCGTAGCGAACCGACTGCTCTTGGGCGCCGGCCGTCGCGGCAGTGGCAGCCAGCAGGTCGCCACTGATGCTGGCGGCGCGGGCATCCATCCCCTGGCGGACCTTGGGGAAGGCGTACAGCCGCATGATGAGGAACAGCACCAGGAACGTGCCCGCACCCCAGAGGATCTCCTTGCCGACAGGCAGGATGGGGTTGGGCGGATCCTTGGCGGGGGCCTCGGTGGTGGCGACGGTGGTCGTGGTCGCGTCTGCACGAGGCAGGACCACGGTCACCGGCTGCCCCGAGACCAAGCTCAGTTCGACGCGCACGTCGAGCTCCTTTTCGGAGGGAAGTGGCGGATCAGGCGAACTTGAGGAGGATGAAGACCACGAAGCCGATCAGGGCGAGCGCCTCGGTGAAGGCGATGCCGAGGAACATCGTGGTGCGCACCATGCCGGCGGACTCGGGCTGGCGAGCCATGGCCTGGACGGCCTGACCAACGAGGTAGCCGATGCCGATGCCTGGGCCGATGGCTGCGAGGCCGTAGGCGAAGCCGGCCGAGATGTTGGCGCCGAACTTGATCTGGTCAGCGCCGGAGATCTCGGCAAGGGTGGAGATTGCTTCCATGGTGTGTCTGGGCTCCTGTTGCTCAGTGCTCGGGGTGGACGGCGCCGCCGATGTACACGGCGGTCAGGATGGTGAAGATGTAGGCCTGAAGGAAGGCCACCAGGACCTCGAAGCCCGTGAGGAACACGAGCATGATGAACGGCAGCGGGAGGAACACGGCGTACCAGGCGCCCACGAACAGGGCCTGGGTCAGCACGGCGAAGGTCACGAGCAGGATGTGGCCCGCCAGCATGTTGGCAAAGAGCCGGACGGCCAGGGAGAAGGGCCGAACGAGGAACGTCGAGATGAGCTCGATCGGCGTCACGAGGATGTAGAGGGCCTTGGGCACCCCGGGCGGGAACAGGCTCGACTTGAGGTAGCCGCCCAGGCCCTGGTGCTTGATGCCGGCGCCGTTGTAGAGAACCCACACCAGCAGGGCAAGGAAGGCCGGGATGGCCATCCGCGCCGTGGCGGGCATCTGGAACGTCGGGATGATGCCCGTGATGTTGTTCAGGAAGATGAAGAAGAACATCGTGAGCAGGAACGGCGTCCAGCCCAGGCCGGAGGGTCCCATGGTCTGCATCACGACGCCGTCTTCGATGAAGTCGATGCTGGCCTCGGCGACGTTGCGAGCCCCTCGCGGTGCCACCAGCGGATCGCGGCGGCCGGCGACCACGAACAGGGCCGTGGTGGCGATCACCGAGACGATGCTGATCAGGGCGATCTTGTTGAGGCCGGGGAGGATGTCCGGCCAGATCAAGACCTCGCTGATCGCCGGGAAGTCCAGGCCGAAGACGACATTCACGTTCGAGACCATCCTTACTTGGTTCGATGCGTGGGCTTGAGGGCGGGGAAGGCCAACGAGGCCGACACGTACTTCATCTCCCAGAGGAGCAGCCCCAACTGGGTGATGATCAGGCAGAGGCCGAGCGGCATGAGCTCGACCCACCACATGTCCTTGACCAGCAGGACGGCGCCGAAGATCAGCGCCAGGCGGATCAGGTAGCCGCCGAGCACTGCGCCCATCATCAGGGCGAGCGAGATCCGCGCCGTCACGGTGATGAGGAACGCTGAGAGCAGGAAGTTGAAGCAGACGAGCGCGATGGAGAAGGCGGCGCTGATGGCGCCGGCCATGCCCCAGATGGCACCGCACAGTGCGATGAGCACCGGTGCCGCAAACGCGGCCCGGCGGACCATGTCACGGGCGATGATGCTCTCGGTGGCCTCGCCCTCGACCCTGGTGACGTACGTCGCCGTCATCGGGCGACCTCGGCGTCGGAGCCGGCACCGAGCTGGCGCTGCTGCTCGGCGCGCACGGCATCATGGCCGCGCATCTCCTGCTCGTAGCGCACGTACAACAAGAAGCCCTGGCCGACCAGCGCGAACACAGTCAGCAGGAGCATGAACACCGGCTGCGTGCCAAGCCAGCGATCGACCAACCACCCGATGCCCAGGAAGATCGCCGTGGTCGCCACCAGCTCGAAGCCGCGCGACAGCCCATCGCCAACCTTGGTTGCTGCATAGGGCTTCGGCCGAAAGAGGTCCACGTCGCCTTCAGGGTCGCGTGAGGCAGGGCGGGCAAGGGCTTGTGATTCGTTTCTCAATCTAGGTGAGCCTGGATGAGCGTGCAACTCTGCCTTGTAGGAGTCGCTTCGCGCCAACGAACGCTGCCGCGAGGCGAGCTCACTGGGGCCGGTTGCGGATCTGGGGGTGCAGGACCGTGTACAGGGCGAGCCCAAGGGCCGCGACGCCGAGCGGGACGATGGCGTTGCCGTCACCGGTGAACGTCGGGTAGAGCACGAAGCCCGACAAGATCGCGGTCCAGAGCCACAGGATCATCACGCTCCGGCGCTGGCCGTGCCCGAGGCGCATCAGCCGGTGGTGGAGGTGGTCCTTGTCGGCGGTGGCCAGCCCCTTGCGGCCGGTGGCCCGACGCACGACGGCGAACACCGTGTCGAGCATGGGCACCCCGAGGATCACCAGCGGGATGAACAAGGGGGCGAAGAAGAAGTAGGTGGAGCCGCTGAAGGGCTGGTCGACCCGACCGCCCACCACGATGGTCGAGGCCGCCATGAGCAAGCCGAGGAGCAGCGCCCCGGAGTCGCCCATGAAGATGCGGGCGGGGTTGATGTTGAAGGGCAGGAATCCCAGGCACATCCCGAACACGATGATGGCGATGAGGGGGCCGATGTTGTCCGCGGGCAGCAGCGGCTCAGCGAGCTGCGTCAAGTGCTGGCCGTAGAGGAAAAAGGTGCCCGAGGCAATGGCCACGATGCCCGCCGCGAGCCCGTCGAGGCCGTCGATGAGGTTGATGGCGTTGGCCATCAGGAGCACCCACACCACCGTGATGATCGGTTGCAGGTCGGGGCTCAGGATCACGAAGTCGAGGAACGGGATCCGGAAGTAGAACATCACGACGCCGAACAGGAACAGGGCGCAGCCGGCGATCACCTGACCCGAGACCTTCGCCACTGGCGGGAGTTCGTGGACGTCATCGGTGAGCCCCACGGCGAACATCACGGTCGCTCCGAGCAGGATGCCGAGCGGTTCCGACGACGCCGAGAACACCGAGCTGAACTGGTCCATCCGCCACGCCACCACCATGGCCGCCAGGAACCCGATGTACATGGCGACGCCGCCGACGTCGGGCGTGGCCACCGTGTGGACCCGCCGCTCGTCGGGCTGCACGACGAATCCCCACCGGATCGCCAGCATCCGCACCACCGGGGTGGCAAGAAGGGTCGTACCGCCGGCGACACCGCCGACAACGGCGTAGGCCCCTACATCCGGCATCTGGGCGAGGCTAATCCGCGAGCACAGCGAACCTCGGCCAGCGGTGCGCCGGCGCCGGCGCACCGGCGACGGACACCGTCACTGCAGCGTGCGTCATCACCGTCTCGGGCTGCTGCCCAACGCGGGATCTCCCCCGTCGGATCCTGTTGGTGATCGTTTGCAGTCTGGCTGATCTCGCCGTCCCCCGGCGCCGTCGTCCTGCCTCAGTAACTCTGTTACACCCCTCACGTACGTTTGTTCGTATGGATGTGGCGGAGGTGAACGAGCTGGTGGTGGAGGTGGCGGCGGTCGTCGCTGCCGCTTGCCGTGACCGCGATGAGCTGACGGCCGCGGTCGATCGGCTGCGGCGGGTGCGGGCCTGGGTCGAGTCGTCCGAGGTGGCGGTGGCGGCTCTGTTGGCCGGGGTGACGTCGTGTCCTGAGGCGGTTCTGGCGTCGGCCGGGCATCGTTCCATGCGAGACGCCGATCGAGTCGCCGAGCGGACAGCGACCGCTGCCGCCTTGCCCGCGTTCGGAGCAGCGCTCGCCGGCGGGGCGGTCAACGCCGAGCACCTCGACGTCATGAGCCGGGCGTGGCGTCGCCTCGAGCCCGCGCCGCGGCCCCAGCTGGCCGATGCTGCGGGTCGGTTGGGGGAGGTGGCGGCTCACTCGACGGCCGCCGAGCTCGAACTGGTCGTCAAGGCCGAGATCGCCCGGTTGGACGCCGACGGCGGCACGGCCCGCCTCGAGCGTCAACGGCGCGCCACCCGCCTCCGGACCTGGGTGGACCGCGACGGCATGTGGCGCCTCTCGGGCGCCTACGACCCGGTGTCCGGCGTCGATCACGGCCGAGCTCGTGGCCCTGATCGACACCCGCACGTTGAACCCCGCCGGGCAAGCGGTGGTCGACTGGGGACTGCCGGTCGAGGTGCCGTGGGCCGTGCTGGTCGAACTGGCGGGCCAGGGGGAAGTGATGCCAGTGATCGTCAACGGTGGTGTCGTGCTCTACGCCCCTGGTCGGCTCAACAACAGGATCCGCCATCGGCGAGCACGCGACGGTGATCCGGGCGATGTCCGTCGGGCGAAGGCCAGCGCTACAAGACGGCCCTCGCTTCCGTCGGGCGCCGGCTCAGCCTGCGGGGTACGGCGGGAACTTCGAGCACAGGACGGCGGCCTCGTCGCGCACGGCCGCGAGCTCGGCGTCGTCGGCGCGACCCCGCAGCGCCCGCCCGATCAGCTCGCCGATCGTGGCCATCTCGGCTTCGCGCATGCCTTGGGTGGTCACCGAAGGCGTGCCGATGCGCACACCACTGCCCTGGAACGGCGTGCGCGGATCGTCGGGGATCGTGTTGAAGTTCAGGGTGATCCCAGCGCGGTCGAGCACGACCTGGGCCTGCTTGCCCGTGAGGTCAGCGTCGAAGGTCCGCAGGTCGACGAGCACGAGGTGGTTGTCGGTGCCACCTGACACCAAGCGGAAGCCACCGGCGGTGAGCGAGGCGGCGAGGGCCGACGCGTTGCGGACGATCTGGTGGGCGTACTCGCGGAAGTCCGGAGTCGCTGCCTCGCGAAAGGCCACTGCCTTGGCCGCGATGACGTGCTCGAGGGGGCCACCCTGCTGGCCGGGGAAGACCGCCTTGTCGATGGCTGCCGCGTGCGCCGTGCGGCTGAGGATGCAACCGCCTCGCGGGCCCCTGAGGGTCTTGTGCGTGGTGAACGTCACGACGTCGGCGAAGGGGACGGGGGACGGATGGGCGCCACCGGCGATCAGTCCGGCGATGTGCGCGGCGTCGAACATGAACAAGGCGCCCACCTCGTCGGCGATGGCGCGGAACGGCTCGGGCTCGATGCGGCGGGCGTAGGCGGTGGCTCCCGCCACGATCAGCTTGGGCCGGTGCTCGAGCGCGAGGTCGCGGACCTGGTCGAAGTCGATGCGCTCGTCGCCGGGAGACACCTTGTACGACACGAACCGGTAGAGCTTGCCGCTGGCGTTGACGGGCGAGCCGTGGGTGAGATGGCCGCCGTGGTCGAGGCTGAGGCCCATGACGGTGTCGCCCGGCTCGAGCAGCGCTTGGTACACGGCCATGTTCGCGTTGGCCCCGGAGTGGGGCTGCACGTTGGCGTGCTCGGCCCCGAAGAGCGCCTTGACCCGGTTGCGGGCGAGGTCCTCGGCCTGGTCGATGAACGTGTTCCCGCCGTAGTACCGCTTGCCCGGGTAGCCCTCGCTGTACTTGTTGGTCAGCACCGACCCGGTTGCCCGCAGCACCGCCGGAGACGTGAAGTTCTCGGACGCGATGAGCTGGATCGTGGTGCACTGCCGCTCGAGCTCGGCGTCGATGATGGCGAACAGCTCGGTGTCCGGATCGGTGTCGGAGGGCCAGGGCATCGGGGATCCTTCCAGAGGGTGACCGGACCAGAAAGTGTAGGGGCCGATGCTGCTGCGCTACCGACGGATGCCGATCGAGATCGAGAGCCCCGAGGAGCGGGGCTACGACACCATCGACGCCAACCTCACGGAGAGCTCCTTCGCCGACGCGACGATGGCTGACCTCGGGGTCGACCCGAAGGAGCTCGCGAACCTCCTGCTCTGCTACGGCGACCACCTCGGGGCGCCGGCGTTGCGGGCCGAGATCGTCGACGGAGCCGATGGCCTCACCCTCGACGACGTCGTCGTCACCACGGGCGCCGCTCACGCGCTCTTCCTCGTCGCCACGACGCTGCTCGGGCCCGGTCAGCCGCTCGTGGTCGTGCGGCCGAACTACGCGACCAACCTCGAGACCCCTTCGGCCATGGGCGCCGACGTGCGGTTCCTCGACCTGGCCTTCGACGCTGGTTGGCGGCTCGATCTCGACCACCTGGCGGACCTCATCACCGACGGGGGGCTCGTGAGCATCACGACGCCCCACAACCCGACGGGCACCACCCTGACGGCCGCCGAACTGGAAGCACTCGTGCAACTGGTCGAGTCGCGCCGTGCCTGGCTCCTCGTCGACGAGACCTATCGCGAGCTCGCCCACGGCGAGCCACTGCCCCAGGCTGCCTCGCTGTCACCGCGGGTGGTGGCCGTGTCCTCGGTCTCGAAGGCCCACGGTCTTCCGGGGCTGCGGGTGGGCTGGGCCACGACGCGAGATCGTGACCTCCGCGAGCTGCTGCTCGCGGCCAAGGAGCAGACCGTGATCTGCGGATCCACCATCGACGAGCACCTGGCCTGGCGGGCGTTGCAGCAACGACCCACGCGGCTGCCACGCATCGCCGCCGTGCTGGCGAGCCACCTCACGCTCGTTCGCGACTGGGTCGAGCGGGAACCTGCGGTGTCATGGGTGGCGCCGAGCGGAGGGGCAGTGTGCTTCCCCCGGCTCGATGAGAGCGTGGATCCGGCGCGGTTCTCGGCTGCCCTCAACGCCCGTGGCACCTTCGTCGGTCCCGGGCACTGGTTCGACCAGCCGGCTGGCTTCTTCCGGCTCGGCTACGGCTGGCCCGGCACCGCCGAGCTCGAGCGCGGGCTCGTCAACCTCTCCGCAGCGATTGCAACCGCATCGGACAGGCTCCCGTAACGTCCTGAGCCATGTCGCTCGACCCTCGCACCCCGGTCATCGTCGGTGTCGGCCAAGTCGTGCAGCGGGTACCGAACGTCATCGACGCGCTCGAACCCGCCGCCCTCATGGCCGAAGCCATCATCAGGGCAGCGGCTGATGCCGGCCTCCAGGCCCCACCCGAACCCGACAGCATCCGGGTCGTCTCACTCCTCAGCTGGCGCTACGTCGATCCGGCCCGAGTCGTGGCCGATCTGCTGCGCCTCGCCCCACGCGAGACCGCCTACACGCCGCAGGGGGGCAACACGCCGCAGTCCCTCGTGAACTCCACTGCGTCGGAGATCCAGCGCGGTGAGCTCGACCTCGCCATCCTCACCGGAGGGGAGGCCTGGCGCACCCGCATGCGGGCCCGCAAGTCCGATGCGCTGCTGAAGTGGACCAAGCTGCCCGACGGCGCCCAGCCCGACCGGATCATCGGCAAGGAACTGGTCATGAACGACCCCGCCGAGATCGAACGCGGCATCGTCATGCCCGTCCAGCTCTACCCGATCTTCGAAACTGCGTTGCGAGCCGCGGCGGGTGAAAGCGTCGACGAGCACCAGGCGCGCATCGCCGAGCTCTGGGCCCGCTTCTCGACGGTGGCGAGCAAGAACCCGTACGCCTGGGTGCGCGAGGCCAAATCAGCGTCGGAGATCGCCACGCCCGGGCCTGACAACCGGATGATCGGCTTTCCGTACCCGAAGTACATGAACTCGAACAACGACGTCGACCAAGCTGCGGCGCTCATCATGTGCTCGGTCGAGAAGGCCGCCGCGCTCGGCGTGCCTGAGGACTGCTGGGTGTTCCCCCACGCCGGCACCGATGCGCACGACCACGACGTGGTGTCGCACCGAGCGGACCTGCGGAGCTCGCCCGCCGTCGCCATCGCTGGGCGCCGTGCCCTCGAGCTGGCGGGAGTCGGGATCGACGACGTGGAGGTGATCGACCTCTACTCGTGCTTCCCGGCCGCGGTGCAGATCGGCGCGGCCGCACTCGGGCTGAGCCTCGACCGGCAGCTCACCCGAACCGGCGGGCTCTCGTTCGCGGGCGGGCCGTGGAACAACTACGTCATGCACGCGATCGCCACGGTGGTGACCGACCTCCGCGCCCGACCGAACGCCAGGGGCCTCGTGTGGGCCAACGGCGGCTACGTCACCAAGCACGCCTTCGGCGTGTACTCGACCGAACCTCCCACCAACGGGTTCCGCCACGACGCGCCTCAAGCGCAGGTCGATGCCCTTCCCCGCAAGGCGCTTGCGCTTCCGGCCGAGGCCGCCGGAACGGCAACGGTCGAGGGCTACACGGTGATGCACGGCCGGGAGGGCGAACCCGAGCTGGCCATCGCCGCCTGCCTCCTGGCCGATGGGCGACGGGCCTGGGGCACCTCGACCGACAGCGGGCTCGCCGCCGCCATGACCGTGGACGAATGGGTCGGTCGCAAAGTCGTCCTCGACGAGGCGGGTACCCTCCAGGGTTGAGTCCCCGACGGCCCCCCACGGACGAGGAGCGCATGCCCCCCAATCGACCCTTGCGCGTCGCCATCCTCGGATGTCGCGGCTATCCCAGCACCTACGGAGGATTCGAGACCTTCGTGCGCCGCCTCGCTCCGTACCTGCGCGACGACGGCATGGACGTGTCCGTCTACTGCCGCGAGCCGACTCGCAAGGTCGTCGTGCGCACGGTCGACGACATCACGTGCATCGACACCTGGGGCGTCGACTCGAAGTCGGCGAGCACGCTCTCCTACGGGCTCACGTCGGCGGTCGACTCGCTGCGCCGCCGCTACGACTCCGTCCTGGTGCTCAACGTGGCCAACGGGTACTTCCTCCCGCTGCTCGAGTGGGGCGGCACGCCAGTGGCCCTCAACGTCGACGGCATCGAGTGGGAGCGGGCGAAGTGGAGCCCCACGGGCAAGGCCGTGTTCAAAGCCGGAGCATGGTTGTCCGCCAAGCTGGCCAGCCGGATCGTCGTCGACTCGACGGTCATCGGCGACATCTGGCGAGACCAGTTCGGCGTGCCGAGCACGTTCCTCCCCTACGGGGCGGACGTCGTGACCGACACCAGGACCGACAAGGTCAAGGCGCTCGGGATCGAGCCCGGCTCGTACCTCCTCGTCGTCGCCCGCCTGGCGCCCGAGAACAACGTCGAGCTCCTCCTCGATGCGCTCGACCAGCGGGGGTGGCCCTACCCGACCGTCATCGTGGGCTCGGCCAACTACGACAACCCGATCGAGGCGCGGCTCAACGCCATCACCGCCGCCAACCCACAGGTTCGCTGGCTCGGCCACGTCCACGATCAGGAGCTCCTCGCCCAGCTGTGGAGCTCGTGTGCCCTGTACTGGCACGGTCATTCCGTGGGTGGCACGAACCCCGCACTGCTCCAGGCGCTCGGCGCGGGAGCGCCGACGCTGGCGCTCGACACCGCGTTCAACCGCGAGGTGCTCGGCGGTGGCGACCAGACCGTGCCCGCCGATCCTGCGGTGCTGGCTACCCGAATCGAGGCCTTGATGGCCGACCCCGTGCAGCGGGCGGCGCTCAGCGCGTCCGGCCAGGCCACCATCAGCGAGCGCTACCAGTGGGTCGACGTGTGCCGGGGGTACGCCGACCTCCTGCGCGAGCTGGCCGCCACCCGTGCGGCCAAGCGGAGGCGCTGACGTGGTCGCCCAGCTCGACCGAGCGGCGTGGGACGCCAGCAAGGGCCGCTTCGTGTCCCGGCTCCTCGGCTACTCGCTGTTCGAAGGACGCCCCGCCGTCACCCGCGGTCGCTTCATCAACCCACTGGTCCTCGGCCAGCTCCGCCTGGCCACCCACCTCCCCGGCAAGGACCGCGTCCAACGGCCGGTCTTCATCGTCGGCATCGGTCGCAGCGGCACCACGTTCATGGGCACCCTGTTCGGCGTCCACCCTGACGTTGGCTTCCTCAACGAACCCAAAGCCCTGTGGCACGTGATCCACCCCGGCGAGGACATCATCGGCTCGTACGCCACCGAGCCCGGACGCCTCCGGCTGACCCCCGCAGATGCCACGCCCGAGGTCATCGAGCGCGCTCACCGCCTCGTGTCGCACTACCTGTTGCTCAGCCGCTCAGACCGGTTGGTCGACAAGTACCCGGAGCTGCTGTTCAGGGTCGACTTCGTACGCGCCATCTTCCCCGACGCCCTGTTCCTGATCGTGATGCGGCGGGCTTGGGACACGATCGGCTCCATCGAGGAGTGGTCCGACACCCATCGCGTCGACGACGCCGACTGGTGGGGCGTGGCCGATCGGAAGTGGAAGATCCTGGCCGACGAGGGGCTCCAGGGCGATCCGGCGCTCGCCGACGTGGCGTCGACGATCGATCCCAGAGAAGCCTCGCCAGTCGAGCGAAGCACCGTCGAGTGGCTGCTCGCCGCGAGCGAGACAGTGCGCCTGCTGGCTCGCAACGACCCGGGCATCAAGCTCGTGCGCTACGAGGACCTCGTCGTCGAGCCGGCCGACACCATGCGCGACGTGCTCACGTGGGCGGGGCTGTCGACGCCCGACGCGGTGCTCGAACATGCGGCGCTCGTGGCCGATGCGTCGGCCCGGGCCCACGAGTCTCCCGAGGATCTGGCGCCGGCGCTCACCTCGGCCGTGACGACGTTGCTGAGCGAGCTCGGCTACCACTGACGCTCGGCTGACGGACTCGAAGCGGGCCGGCAGCAACGATCTCGAAGCGAAACGTACCCCTCAAGGCCACTGTCGACGTTTCACGACGAAAGTACCCACTCCCGCTCGGCACCCAGCCCCGCAACAGCTGCCGGCAAGGCCCCGAAGGAGAAGCTCCACCTTGAACCGCTCGATTCGCGCGTCCGCGCTGCTGGCCGCAATCGGACCACTGATGTTGCTCATGGTCATGCCAAGCCCCACGGACGGAACTGCAGCGGCCACGATGGCCCAGCCACGAGCGGGCGTCACGACGCCCATCACCGACATCAGCTGGTCCTCTCGTGCCCCACTGAAGAACAACGGACGCGCCGAGTCGGCCTCGGTCTGGGCCAACGGCCGCTTCTGGGTCATCAGCGGGTTCTCGTCGCAGAACCCGCCCGTGTACCTCGACACCGTGCTGTCCTATGACCCGGCCAACGATGCGTGGGCGACGATGCCCACCCGTGTGCCCCAGCCACTGACCCACACGGCGGCCGAGGTCGTCGACGATCGCTGGGTCTACCTCGCCGGGGGGTATTCGCCGGACGTGTCGCGGGTCTGCTCCGGGGGCGTGCCATGCCAGTTCTGGGCCACCACCAACGTGTGGAGATACGACACCTGGACCGACACGTGGTCGGCTGCCCCCGGGCTGCCGAAGGCCCGCGCCGGAGGTGGCCTCGTGCTCATCGGGCGCACGCTGTGGTTCATCGCCGGCTCGGACTCCGGCCGCCACGACCACACCGAGGTGTGGTCGCTCAACGTCGACACCGGCACCGCATGGCAGGCCGAGGCACCGCTGCCGGCCGCTCAGGCCCGCACCCACGTGGGTGCAGTCGGCGTCGGCACGTCGATCATCGTCGTCGGGGGCCAGCAGGGCGTCGACTCGGCCGCGACCTTCCTGCAGTCCAACTTCAAGTTCGATACCGCCAACCCAGCTGCGGGCTGGACCCGGATCGCTGACATCCCGCAGTACCGATCGCACCTCATGCACGCGACAGTGGTGTTTGCGTGCCAGATCGTGGTGGCCGGTGGCGACATCCCCGGCTACAAGGGCACCAGCACCGTCTACGTCTACAACCCGGCCACCGACACCTGGAGCCTGATGCCTACGCCGCTACCCCGGGCGACCTACGCCCACGAGATCGTCACCGACGGGTCGTCGCTCTACTTCACCGGTGGAGCGCCGTTGAACCTGAGCCGAACCAGCTTCGTGGGAACGGCGTGGAGCAACGGGACCCAACTGCCATGAGGGCCCGATCATCACGCTGGGCGGCCCTCGCCGCGGCGGTGGCAGTTGCCGCTTCCGCCACGGCGGTCGGGGCCCCACCAGTGGCGGCGGCCGTCGTCCCTGACGTCAGCTGGCTGGCACTCTCGCCGGCGCCTTCGGCGCGTGCCGAGGCACCGACAGCGTTCGTGGCCGGAAAGCTCCACGTCTTCGCGGGGTACCTCACGTTCAACCCGCCCACCTACGCCACGACGTCCATGACCTACGACCCGGCGACTGACAGCTGGACGACCGACGCGGTGGCCCCACCGTTCCAGCTCGCCCACGCCGCCACCGCCGTCGTCGACGACCGCTACGTGTACGTGGCCGGCGGCCAGTCCCCCAGCCCGACGAGGCTCTGCGGGACCAGCCCGTGCTCGGTCTGGGCGACCACCAACGTGTGGCGGTACGACGCCTGGTCCTCGAGCTGGGCCGCCGGTCCACCGCTCCCGCAGGCCCGTGAGGCAGGCACGCTGGTGCTGGTAGGACGGGCGCTTCACTTCCTTGGCGGCAACGACAAGCAGCGAGTGGACCAGGTTGACCACTGGACGCTCGACGTCGACGCCGGGACGTCGTGGCAGACGGCCACGCCACTGCCGAGCCCGCGCAACCGGCTCGGTGGAGCGGTCGTCGGCTCGACGCTCTACGTCATGGGCGGCCAGCTCGGCTCGAAGTTCACCCAGATCGTCCTGCTCAACTCGGTGCTGGCCCTCGATCTGGCCACCCCCGGAGCGCCCTGGACCACCCTGGCTCCGATGCCCGGAGCTCGTTCGCACCTCGAGCTGTCCGCCGTCGCCGTCGGCACCGACCTCCTCGTGGCTGCGGGGGACAACCCGGTCAACCGGGGCACCGCGACGCTGTACCGGTTCGACACGACCGTCGGAACCTGGAAGGTGCTGCCGACCCGGCTCCCCCGGGCCACCTACAGCTCGGCGTTCCTGTTCGACGGCACCGGCTTGTGGTACGTGGCCGGTGCCCCCGTCGGGGGCGGGCAATCGGCCTACCGGGGCACGATCGGCTGAGCCGCTCGGCCTAGAAAAATCCGCCGAGTCGCATCATGGCGTGCTGCCGCGTGCGTCGGCTTGGGGTGCCCGCCGTAACATCTGTCGACTGCCCACACCCCCATCGAACGCCGCTGGGCGGAAGGAACCTCCCCATGTTCAACGTCCGCAAGCTCAGTGTCGCGACCTTGCTCGTGATCCTCGTGGCAGGCCTCGTGCCGCTCATCGCCGCCAGCCCCGCATCGGCTGCCGGCGGCTTCGCCGCCCGAGTGAACTTCCAGCAGCAGACCTGGCCGACCCCCACGGGCTACAGCCCCGACTGGGGCCTCGGGTACACCGCAACGGCATCGGGTGGCACCGGGTACGGATGGGTCGCCGCCGGCACCCAGACCCCGGTCACGTTGGCCAAGGCCCAGGCCAAGCGACGGCTCTCGATCGGTGACGGACGGCTCGGCTCGCTCATCACCGTCCCCAACACCGCGATGCCGAACTGGCAGCAGGCGGTGCCCAACGGCACCTACGACGTGACCGTGTCGGTGGGCGACCGATACTTCGGCGCCAAGGCCACCATCAAGGCCGAGGGCACCCCGGTCATCACCAACTGGGGCCCCAGCGCCCTTCAGTACTTCAAGCGGGCCACCACCCGCGTCACGGTGGCCGACGGGTTCCTCACCCTCGACTTCACCGGGTCGAACAACGCCCCGGTCAACTACGTCGAGATCAACGAGGTGACGGCCTCGACCCCGTCGATGAACTCGGTGACCCCCGCCAACGGCGCCAGCGGCATCGATGTGACCGCTTCGGTGATCATGATCACGAGCTTCAGCGTCGACGCCAACGCGCTCACCAAGAGCACCGTGCAGATCATCGACCTGTTCGGCAACCCGGTGCTGACCAACATCAACACCGACGCCGCCGGTGGCGTGGTGAGCATCACGCCCCAGAACCGGCTCCTCCCCTTCACGACCTACACGATCGAGACCAACGCCGGCCTGAAGGACCTCTCCGGCAACTCCTTCACCAACGTCACGGCCACCTTCGTGACCGGTGAGACCGGCCTGGCCGTGTCGCCGGGATCGTTCGACAGGTTCACCTTGACCACCCTCAACGCACCGACGGTGATGCAGATCGGCCCGGACGGCCGCCTCTACGTCGCGACCGGCGCCGGCGAGCTCCACGCCTACACGTTGGCCGTCGACCCGCTCACCGGCTCCCAGATCGTCACCGCCGACCAGGCTCTCGGCCCATGGACCTACCAGCGAACGATCCTCGGCCTCGCCTTTGATCCGCGGTCCACGCCGGCCAACCCCATCCTGTGGGTGTCCCACGGCGCCATCGGGGACTTGCAGGCCAACTTCACCGGCACGGTCTCGGTGCTCGACGGCCCCGGCCTGGCCAACGTCCGTGACGTCGTGGTGGGCCTTCCCCGCTCGTGCCACGACCACATGAACAACGGCATCAGCTTCGGCCCGGACGGCAAGCTCTACCTGGCTCAGGGCGCCATGACCGGCTACGGCGCCCCAGACCCCTACTGGTGCAACCTGTCCGAGACCCCGCTGTCGGCCGCGGTGCTGCAGATGGACGTCGTCAACGACGCCCGCTTCGCCGGCACCGTCGACGTCAACACCTCGGCGACTAACTCGACGGGTACGGCGTACGACCCCTCGGCCGTAGGCGCCCCGCTCACGACCTACGCCATCGGCACCCGCAACCCCTACAGCCTCGTCTGGCACTCCAACGGCACGCTGTACGCCCCGGTCAACGAGTCCGCCGGCGGCAACAGCCCGGCCGGCCCGGGTGGCAACCCCCCGGCGCTGACCTCGCTCCCCGACTACCACGACTTCCTGGCCAAGGTCCTGCCCGGCAAGTACTACGGGCACCCGAACCCCTCGGTGAACCGCTACGTCCTGAACGGTGGCAACCCCACGGCGGGGGTCGACCCCTACGAGGTCACCCAGTACCCCGTCGGTGTGCTGCCCGAGGCCGACTACCAGCAGCCCGCGCTCGACCTGGGCGCGCACCGTTCGGCCGACGGCATGAAGGAGTACACCTCGCACCAGTTCAACAACGCGCTGTTCGGCAACCTCCTGGTCGCCGAGTTCTCCAACGGCGACGACGTGGTCTCCATCAAGCTCGACGCCAACGGTGACGTCGCCAACATCTCTCAGCTGGCGTCGGGCTTCAACAACCCGATCGACGTCGCCGTCGACTCCGCCGGCGGCGTCTTCGTCGCCGAGTTCGGCAACATGCCCGACGGCAACGCCGGCCAGATCACCTACCTGAAGCCCTCACCGGGTCTCGACTGCTCCACGCCGGCGGCCCGCATCAACTTCCAGCCCACGACGGCGCCCGTGCCCGGCGGCTACATCGGCGATGATGGCAATGCCTTCGACCCGACGACCGGCTACGGCTGGGTCACGCCTGGTACGAGCACTCCGTTCGACATCACCGGACGCGGGATCGACCGCAACGTCGCCTCCGATCAGCGCATCGACACGTTCATCAACATGAACGCTCCTTCCGGAGCTGCGTGGGAATGGACGATCCCCGATCCCAACGTCCGCTACCGAGTGAGCGTGTCGGTCGGTGACGCAAACTCCTTCACGAACCAGACCGACGTCATCAACGTCGAAGGCAGCGCCCTCATCAACGCCTTCGTGCCCACCAGCACGAACCGGTTCGCCACCGGCACGGTCGTGCTCTCGGCCGGACAGCCCGCCGACGGCAAGATCACCATCGACGCCATCGGCGGCACCAACACCAAGATCAACTACGTCAACATCGACAAGTGCATCGACGTACCGATCGATACGACCCCGCCGACCGTCACGATCTCACTGGCCGGTACGCCCAACATCGACGGCACCTGGGTTGGTCCCGTAACGGCCACCGTGGCCGCCGATGACGGCACCGGCACCGGGGTGCGCACCATCCAGTACCGCGTCGACGGAGGCCCGTTCACCAACTACGGCAGCCCCGTCACGATCAGCGGCAACGGCCCGCACACCATCACGGCCACGGCATCGGACAACGCCTTCAACGATTCCACGCCGGTCACGCAGACCTTCACCATCGACCCGAACGTGCCGCTCGTCGACTTCACCTCGCCCTACGACTCGCTCGGCAACGGCCCCCGCCTCGTGTTCAGCACGGTCGGCGAGGACCCCCAGTTCCCCGCCCAGACCGCCCAGGTCGTCAACACCGGCGTGAAGCCGCTCACGGTGACCAACCTGTCGTTCGGCGGCGTCGACGCGGCCGACTTCCAGCTCGGGGCCGGCCAGATCACCAGCTTCGTGCTGGCCCCCGGCCAGCAACAGGCCGTGGCGGTCGCCTTCCGTCCGTTCGCGAACTCGTACCCCATTCGGTCGGCCACGCTCGTCGTCACCTCCAACGCTCCGACCATGCCCACCGCCAGCATGAACGTCGCCGGGCTGGACCCCGCCGACTTCCAGGGCGGCAACGAGCCCCACCTCAAGGAGATCCTGCAGACCGTCGGGTTCACCAACAACCCGACGCTGGCCCCCGGCCAGACCCGAATCGCCGATCGGGAAGAGGTGATCTCCCCGTTCTGGACCGCGGTCGACACCACCAAGCCGGTCACGGTGACGCCGATCGCCCGCTACGAGTCGACGACGACGTTCACGTCGGGCCAGTTCGGGTGGTACCCGAAGGGTGCCGCCAGCAGCGGCAACGTCAAGCTGTTCGACTTCGCGGGCGGCACCACCCAGTACGGCGGCGAGAACCAGAAGCTGTTCCCCCAGATCAGCCCGGGCAGCATCACGAGCTTCACCCCTGCCGGCACGTTCGGGCTGGTGCGGGTCAACAGCGAGTACTCCGACGACGGGCGCAACGGCCCGCAGGCGTGGCACAACTTCCGCTTCTACCCGGCCAAGGACATCAACGGCAACGTCCAGCCCAACACCTGGATCGTCGGTCAGGATCGCAGCAACATCTTCGTGACCCCGGCTGACAAGAACTTCGACTACCAGGACGTGGTGGCGATCATGACCAACGCCCAGCCCGAGTTCGCGGCGGCCGCGAGCCTTGGCACCACCGGCGTCCGCCTGGACTTCAACGCAGCCGTACCAGGCACCATCGCCGACGCCACCGGCCAGGGCACCGGCTTCACCTCGGTCGAGCCCAACACGGCGGGCAACCAGTACAACCCCGCGCTGATCAACCTCGACACCGCCAACGGGGTGCTCAAGCTCACCAGCACCTCGGGCAGCAACTCGGCCAAGATCAACACCCAGACCAACCAACTGCGGGTGAACTTCAACGCCTCCGAGCGGCCGTTCACCTTGTCGACCAGGCTCGTCGGGCCCTTCACCAACATCACCCTGGGCCGCCAGCAGGAGGCGCTGTACTACGGCTGGAACCAGGACAACTTCATCCGGCTCGAGATCGAGAACACCGGTGGCGTCCCCAACGTGCTGATGTACCTCGAGAACCAGAAGACGCCCACCAAGTTCGTCAACAAGGTCCTGGCGGGTCCGTTCGCGGTACCAGGGCTGACCACGGCGTCGACGTTCGACCTGTTCCTCACCGTCGACCCGGCGGCGGGAACGTTCACCCCTCAGTACCGGATGAACTCGAACCTGCCCACCGACATCGTGAGCATGGGCGGGCCGTACGCCCCGACCGTTCCCGCCACGATCATGAGTTGGGTCTCGCCGTCGATGTACGGCGGCGTGAGCGTGTCGAACCGCGGCACCTCGGTACCGATCATGGGCACGTTTGACTGGTTCGAGGTGAAGTGACCGCCGTTCGTTCGGCACCGCGGATGGTCTCGGTGATCATCCCGGTGCTGAACGGCCAGGACGTGATCGGGCGGCAGCTCGTCGCCCTGCGCCACCAGGTCTCACCAGTGCCGTGGGAGATCGTCGTGGTCGACAACGGCTCCAGCGATGGTACGGCTGATGTTGTGCGCACCGAGCAGGAGCACGCCGGCCCGGTGCCGATCGTGCTCGTAGACGAGCCACAGCGCGGCCACGTGATGGCCCGCAACGCCGGTGCGGCGGCCGCCGCGGGCGACCTCCTGCTGTTCTGCGATGCCGACGACGAGGTGTCGCCGGGCTGGATCTCAGCGATGGTCGCTGCGGCACCCGACAGCGACCTGCTCGGTGGTCGGATCGTCAACACCTCCGTCAACGACGATGTCATGGCTCAGGTGCTGCCCAACCAGCGCGGCGAGCAGCTCGTGCGCAAGTGGGGCTGGTACCCGTTCGCCACGACCGCCAACTTCGGCATCCACGCCGATGTCCTGAGGGCGGTGGGTGGGTTCAACGTCGAGTACCGCATGGCCTCGGGCGATGTCGAGCTGTGCTATCGGGCCCAGGTCCAGGGCTACTCGATCGGCTACGTACCCGATGCCGTGGTGCACTACCGCCACCGCTCGTCGGTCAAGGCGCTGGCCCGCCAGATGTACCGCCGGGGCCAGGTCGAGGTGCAGCTGTACCGGGACTTCCGACCCCACGGGCGGCCTCGACGCACGCTGTCCACCATGGCGGGGGGCTGGGCCCAGCTGGTGGTGTCCCTGCCCGATCTCGTACGGGGTCCTGTCCCCCGGGGTCGGTGGGTCAAGCGGGCCGCGACGCATGCCGGCTACGTCCGTGGATCGATCCGCCAGCGCACTCTGTTCCTCTGATCTGACTGCTCAGCGGGCAGGACGCCGCCATGCCCCCAGGTCCCGTTCGATCACGGCCTCGAGGCGGGCCATCTCGGGCTCGAACTCGGCCGTGAGCCGACGGCGTAGGGCAGGATCGATCTCGTCGGGAGCGACGACGATGTTGCGCTCGCGCAGGCGGTGGACGCCCTGCTGGACGCGCCGCCTGATCGGAGCGGGCAAGGCGTCGCGGAGCCGCTTCAGTGCGGTGGGGGGTCGCAGCAGAGCCCGGTCCAGGGTCTGGGACTTCGGGGTGCCCGACCGGTTGTGCTGCAGCTCGTAGTCGATCGGCACATCGGGATCGACGCCCAGCCACTCGAACACCGACCGGAACACGGCCGCCGGATCGGCGTCCATGTCCTCTTGGAGCAGAACGAGCAGCCGCTCCCGACCGAACGCCTGCTGAAAGGCCTCGATGCGCTCGGCGTAGTGAGACGCCGCCCGGTAGTGCCACATGGGCGCCCAGCCGTCGGCGCGGCGCTGCTCCTCGGCGGCGAGGGCGTCGTCGAACCGAGCCAGCGGCTCGCGCTCCTGGCGGCGCAGGTACTGGAAGGCGGAGTGAGCACGGTCCGCCGGTTGGCGCACGAAGACCAGGAGGCGGGGATCGGCGAGATGGCGCTTGATGCCCTCGATCGCCTCCGGCAGGTACAGGTACATGGCCGACGCTTCGCCCCGGAAGCGGGCGTCACCGGCCTTGGCGAAGAGGGCCTGGTAGTCAGCGAGGTTGGTGATCGAGCGTTCGTTCACGTGATGGTCGCCGGGACCGGTGAACGAAGGCGGCGACTCCTCGAAGGCCAGGAAGTGCGGCTCCTTACGGGGCGACATGAAGATCGCCGGATGCTCGGACAGGTAGCGGTACGCCGATGTGGTGCCGCAGCGCTGCGCGCCGACGACCAGGAGGTTGGGAAGCACCCCGACTACCCCGCCTCAGCCACGAGCCGGTCGAAGAAGGCGTTGAACAGCCGCCCACCATCGAAGGCCTGGGTGGCGTGGCGCCGGGCCCGCTCGCCCATCTGCCGGCGCAGGCCACCGTCGTCGAGCAACTGTTCGACCCGGGCCGTGAAGGCCGCCTCGTCGTCGGGGGCAACGAGGTACCCGGTCTCGCCGTCCTTGACGATGTCCGACAGACCACCGATGTCGCTGGCCACCACGGGAAGGCCCACCGACGCAGCCTCGACCACGGCCCAGGGCGACTGGTCGGCATGGGTGGGAAAGACGAAGACATCCATCTTGGGCAGCCAGGAGAGCACGAGCTCGTCGTGGGTCACCGAGCCGTGGAGGACGACGTTCTTGCCCCCCTCGACCTTCTTGGCCCCCGAGGAGAACACGTGCAGCTCGGCGCGATCTGACCAGCGCTCCTGATGCCAGCGCAGCACGTCGGGACCGCCCTTGCGCTCCCAGTCGTTGCCCACGAAGCAGAGGCGGATCGGGCCTGCGTCGGCGTGCTCGGCGGGCACGAGCGGCATCGTGCCGGCGAGCACCGGCGGCAGCAGGATCATCTTGGAGCGAGGCACGCCGTACTCGACGTGGAGCGAGTTCGCCGCCCACTCGCTCATCGGGCACAGGAGCTGGGAGCGCGACACGATCAGCTGCTCAGCCTCCACGAGACGCTGGAAGCGCTCGCGAGCCGCTGCTTCGTCACCGTGAACCCTCATCGCCTTGCCCTTGATCACCGTCGAGTCGAACGACACCGACAAGATCCCCGGCCACGAACCACGCATCTCGGCCACGGCAAGGGCGGGGAACTGGGGCGCAACGTGCACGACGTCGAAGTGCTCGAGCGGCACCGCCGTGCGCAACCACCGAGCCACCATTCGGCGCCACGCCCGCACCCGCAAGATGTGGGGATCCAGACCGCTCGTGCCTTCGATCCCGACCGTCAAGGCCCGTAGCCAGGGCTTGGTCTGGAGGCGCAGGTGCACGCAATCGAGGTCGTCCCGGTCGGCCGAGTAGTGCTCGAGGGTGCGAGCAAAGGTTCGCCACCCGAGCACGTCGTTGTTGAGGAACAGCACGCGCACGCGACCCTCACGATGGCGCGGCGGCAGCAGTTCGGATCGGAAGTCGTCGAGGTTGGAGGACACGAACCGATTCAGGAGGCGCGTCCTCCGAGGGCGGCCACCGGCGCATCCTGCACCCGGGGCGTCCGGTAGACCAGTTGGGCGTTCATCGCCGTGCCGACGATCAGGCCGACGGTGAGAACAGTGAAGCTGTCGAACAGGGCGGGGCGGCCGAGCGAGTCGACCGTGACGGCCACCACGTTGCACACAGCGGCCAGCGCCAGCATCGGTATGTGATAGTCGCCTTCCCGACGCAAGGCCAGGCGCAGGAGGTAGACGCCCAGGAACAGCAACCCTCCAGCCATGAACGCTGCCCCCACCGCGCCGAACTCACCGATCACGGTCGCCCACGTGGTGTCGTGGAGGAACCGGCCGTCGGTCGGACTGAGCCCGTAGCTCGTGTTCAGCCCGTACTGGTAGTAGACGGGGCTGTAGCGGTCTTCGGCGGGCTGGCTGCCGAACCGACCGAAGCCTGCGCCGAAGGGGAACTGGTCCTGGGCGATCTCGAACGCCGTCGAGGTGAGCTTGGTCCGCGGCGCCGCATCGGTCGAGTACTTCGCGACGGTCGCCGTGGTGGCACCGGCGAGGAGCACACCGACGGCAATGGCGCCGGCGACGCCGAAGATGAGGAACGAGCCCATTCGTCGCCCGAAGGCCTTCGGGCGCATCAGCAGCACCACGGCGAAGGAGCCCACGTTGCCGACGACGGACTTGAGCCGCAGCGACACCAACCCGCCGAGGGTGATGATCGCCATCCACAAGATGTCGTAGCGACGACGCGCATACACCAGGCGGGCCAGGACCAGTCCGAGGACGAGGAACTCCATCGAGGACAGCAGCGCAGGGTTCACGAAGATCGACTTGGCGACGCGCAAACCACCCCGCTCGGTGCGGTTGATCTGGGTGTCGATGGGGAGTGCCAGGAGCGAGCGGAAGGTGTTGCCGAACAGGAAGTCGCCGAGGGCGATGACGCCCACGAACACCCCCCCGCCGATCAGCACCTTGGTCATCCGCTCGATCCCCTCGGGAGTCCACGGCAACAGCAGCCCGATCATCAGCCCGAGCCAGATCTTGTTGTCGAGGAAGGCGGCCTCGATCCAGAGCCTGGGGGGCACTCGGTTGACGATGGCCGAGGAGATGCCGGCCACCAGCGCGCCGGCGAGCGGGACGTAGATGAACAGGCGTCCCGGCGGACGGCGCTTCGCGTAGTGGAAGACCGTGATGGCCCACAAGATGCCGAGCAGCGGCACGTCGAACTTCTTCAGGGCCGAGACGTGGGTGACGCCGACGATCCACTGCTGCGTCATGAGCAGGAGCCAGCACGCCAGGACCGTCTCGATCGGCTTGGCGAAGTAGGCGATCACGAAGCCAGCGAGGCCGATGAGCCCGACCGTGGCGATGACCGCCAGCTTCGGGTTGCCGGTGCCGATGAGGTACCCGAGCACCACGGCCGAGCCCGCCATCGCCACACCGGTGATGAAGCGCCGTGAGGCCGCGCTCGGACCCGGGCGAACAACCGGACGGGTAGTCGCAGTTGACCTGGCCTCCGGTGCGCGTGGGGCGATGAGCGTCATGACATCGACTTCCAGGTTCGAGATCGGGGAGGGCCTGATCGAAGATCCCATCCTAGTGAGCGCCCGTACGGCCAGGGGATCGGCCGGTAGGCCATGCGACCCTGCTTGCACCGACCACCGCAACCCGGCAACGGGGGTCGCGACCACCCTGGCTAGAGTCGGCGATCGCGACCGGCGACTTCAGAGCTCGACCACTCACCGGGCGGTCGCGACGGCGGGGCCGCCAACCAAGGAAAGCATGGAGAGCGGTGACCGACCCGAGCCAAGGAGACGCTGGACGCCCGGAGCGCGCTCCTGATCCTGATCCGACGCCTTCGCTCGGCAGCCAGTTACCCCACCCGGTGCCTCCGGCCTCCGCTGGCGCGAGACCACTCGATCTTCCCCTGCCCCCCGGCCCGGCCGCCACACCACCACTCGCCGGCCCGCACCGCAAGCACACCCAGCGTCGAGGTTCCATCGGCCTGCTGACGGGGGCCAACTACCTCGCCATGGGCCTGAGCTTCCTGTCAGGCCCATTGCTCGCACGGGCCGTCGGACCGACCGGCCGAGGGGCCGTAGCCGCGGTGGGCGTGTACGACGAGGCCACCACCCGGCTGTTCAACTTCGGCGTGCCCGAGGCCATCGGGTACTTCTCCAAAGAGGGCCAAGCCACCCCCCATGACCTGCTGCGCGCCGCCCGCCGGTACGGCCTGCTGGCGCTGCCGTTCTCGATCCTCACTGCGCTGCTCGTCGTTGCCTACCCGCTGTCCGACCTCGAGCCCGCCACTCGGGTGATCGCGTTCCTGCTCGTAGCGTGGTCTCCGATCATGAGCACCTACGGGCGCTCAGCCCGCATGATCATCGCCGGGCGGGGCGATCTGCGAAAGATGAGCGTCCTCACGCTCATCCCGAACACCATCACGATCATCGTGTACGCCAGCGCGTGGGCCATGGGCTACCTCACCGTCCCGGTTGCCGTCGGGACGCTGGCCGCCGCCAACTTCGGGGGATACGTCTACGTCTGGTGGCAGCTGCGCAGCGAGCGTGAGACGGCCGGGACGCGGTTCTCGATCACGGCGCTGCTGCGTTACGGGGCCAAGGCCCTTCCCGGAACCCTGTCTGACCTCGCCAACAACCGGCTCGACCAGATCATCATCCTGCCCATCCTCGGGGCCACCGAGCTCGGCTACTACGCCGTCGCCGTCGGGATCAACTTCGTGCTGCTGCAACTCGGCATCTCGATGGCTGTCGGCACCTACAGCCGGGTCAGCGTCGGCGACCGGCCAGGGCGTCGCAGCCCGGCGGCTCGCCAGCTCCGGCGCACCCTCATCTTCACCGGGACCCTGGGCATCGGGCTCCTGCTCGTCATCCCATTCGTCATCCCGCTCCTCTACGGCGAGGCGTTCCACGACTCGGTAGCTCCGGCCATGGTGCTCGTGCCGGGCACGATCTTCTACTGCCTCTACATCGTGGCCTTCCAGATCGCCAACGCCCTCAACTGCCCGCAGAAGGCCTCGACGGGCAGCGTGGTCGCCCTCGTCATCACGGTCGTCGGGCTCCTGGTGCTCGTCCCCCGATACGGCATCATCGCTGCCGCGGGCGTCTCGACCGGCGCCTACATCGTTCGGTTCGCGATGACCGCGGCCCTGCTGCGCTCGTCGGGCGTGTACGGGCTCATCCCCACCCCCAGCGACGTCGGCGACACGGTGCGCGACGTGTGGCGACGCCTTCCGTTCAGCCGCTGACCACGCCGGCTCCAACGCCCGCACCGTGCTCGGACGGGGTGCCGGCTCAGGCCGGATCGAACTCGAACCATCGCACCGAGGTGACGGCCGGTCCATCGAGGGCGCACGCGGCAACGTGGCCTGCGATGCCTGCCGACAGGTCGATGAGCTGCCAGCGACCGGCGTCGAAGCCCGAGCGGCCCAGCGAGCGCACCCAAAGCGGGCCCTTGGCGGCAAAGACGACCTCGAAATCGTCGAGCGGCGCGAGCAGTCCGACCCCGACTGCCTTGACCACCGCCTCCTTGCGCGTCCAGCACTCCAGGAAGGCCCGGTCGCGCTCGCTCTCGGGCACCGCGGCCAGGCGGGTCGCCTCGGGAGCAGAGAACAGCTGCCGGGCGATGGCATCGCGCTCGGGGACGGGTTGCAACGCTTCGAGATCGACCCCAACCTCGACCGAAGCAGGCACGACTGCTACCAGTGCGAGGGCCTCGACATCGGACACGTTGAACGACACGGCCCCCGATGCCCCGGCGAGCGCAGGCTTCCCCTGGTCGCTCACCACGAGCGTCACCGCCGTGGGCGACCGGTCGCAGTAGCGGCCCAGGATCGTGCGCAGCGCGGTGCGGGAGCGCACCCATCGGTCGGCGAGCCCCGGCGCGATGAAGCGCCGCGCCCGGGCTCGTTCGTCGGATGACAGGACGTCCCACGACGGTGGCGCCGTTTCGTGAAGCACAACGCGCCAGAGGTGCAGCTCGCCCTTGCGTGGTGGTGCGACCCTGGTCAGCACGACCGCCGCATCAGGGCGCCGACGAGTCGACGACAGCGGCGAGCTCCTCATCGACCAGCTCGGCCAGCTGCTTCACGAACGGCTCCTGGAGCAGCTTCACGTGGTGGATGTCGGTGTTGTGAACGAAGCGGATCGAAACCCCACCGAGCGCCTTGCCCTCCCAGGCATCACTGAACTGGTAGTCGGAGTCACCGCGGTAGTCGGAGCGAAACAGCGTGATCGGGGCCTGCACCGGCGAACTCGTGAAGCGCCGCATGGCCTGGAGGTTCGCTCCCTCGACGCTGAGCGCCCACGTCGGCACGTCCTTGCCGTACTTGACGAACTGAAGCGCCAGCTTGTTGCGCACCCGGCTGCGCCACCAGCGCTGCCGGTTCTTGAGGTAGGCGAGGCTGCGGCCCTCCTTGCGGGCCAAGAACTTCAGGTACTTGCGATGCTCGCGCTTCACGCGCGCCTTGAGGCTCAACGGCGGCTTGGGGGTAGGCCCGGCCGTGCTGAGGGAGGACTGGTGGCGGGGCGAGCCGTCGAACAGCCCGAGGAAGTCGACCGCCTCACCGCTCCCCTCGAGCACGGCTGCCATCTCCATGGCCACCGTGCCACCAAAGCAGTACCCACCGAGGCGGTACGGGCCGTGAGGCTGGACCGACCGGATCTCACCGACGAAGTGCTCGGCCATCGCCCGTACGTCGCGCAGCGGCTGCTCACGGCTGTCGAGCCCGATGGACTGGAGCCCGTAGACCGGCTGATCAATGGACAGGAGCTGGACCAGCGGTCGGTAGATGAAGCACTCGCCGACGAGCGACGGGGCCAAGAACAACGGAGTGCGCACGCCCCCTGGGCGGATGGGGACCAGCGACCGCCAGGCCTGGTCGGAACCACGCTCGGCGTCGATCGACGCCGCCACCCCGGCCAGGGTCGAGGCCGAGAACAGCGAAGCGAGCGGGAGCTGCACGTCGAAGCGCTTCTCGACCTGCGCCACCATGCGCACGGCGAGCAGGGAGTGCCCCCCGAGCGTGAAGAAGTCGTCGTCGGCCCAAGGAGGCCGCGCCAGCGTCAGCAGGTCTGTCCAGATCGCAGCCAAGAGGCGCTCGGTCTCGGTGCTCACCGGCGTCCCGTGACCACCGGCATGCAGCGCGGCGCCGGGCGCCGGGAGCCGGTCGCGGTCGACCTTGCCGTTCGCAGTGAGCGGGAAGGACGGGAGGGCGATGATCATCCCCGGCACGAGGTAGGTCGGCAGCCGGTCGACCAGGTGACGACGAGCGACGTCGACAAGATCGTCAGGGTGGCCGTGGCCGACCAGATACGCGACGAGACGAGCGTCCGGGGTCCCCTCGCCGTCGGCGACGACCAGCGCCTCCTCGATGAGCGCGTGGCTCGTGAGCACCGCTTCGACCTCGCCCGGCTCGACTCGGAAGCCCCGGATCTTGAGCTGGTGATCCACCCGACCCAGGAACTCGAGCGTGCCGTCGGGCTGCCAGCGGACCCGGTCACCGGTCCGGTAGAGGCGTTGGCCCGCGTGGAGCGGGTGGGGCACGAACCGCTCGGCGGTGCGCTCCGGCTGGCCGTGGTAGCCGCGGGCGAGGCCCACTCCGCCGAGGTAGAGCTCGCCGGCGACGCCGATGGGCACCGGGCTCAGGCCGCCGTCGAGCACCAGGGTCTCGACGTTGTCGACGGGGCGGCCGATGGGGAGATCACCCTCGGGCAGCGCCGAAGGATCACGGGTGGGCTCGAACCAGGTCGCGATGACGCTCGCCTCGGTGGGGCCGTAGGTGTTGATCCAGCGCACTTCGGTACCGCGGGGCAGGCCGAGCCACTCGAGGTAGGCCGATCGCTGGGCCTTCTCGCCACCGACGATCAGCAGCCGCAACGTGAGCGGAAGTGGCTGGCCGAGCTCGGTCGCGTCGGCCACCCAGGCGTGCCAGAAGGCCGTCGGCAGGTCGAGCACAGTGAGGCGCTGCTCGACCAGCCATCGGGCCCAGCCCCGACCGGCGATGGGCGTGTCGTCGGTGCGCATGACGACGGTCGCCCCGACGGCAAGCGTCGGGAAGATCTCCTCGATGCTGAGGTCGAAGCTGACCGAGGCGAACTGCAGCACCCGGTCGGCCGGGGTGAGCCCGAACTCGCGCACGCACGCCTGGGCGTGGTTGGCGAAGCCCTGATGAGTCAGCTCGACACCGCGGGGCCGACCGGTCGATCCGGACGTGTAGATCAAGTACGCGAGGTCGGCGGGGGTCGGCGCGTCGCCCAGCCGAGTCGTGGGCTCAGCGTCGAGGGCTCCCGGCTCGTCGAGCACGACGAACGTGCGGTCGTGCGGGAGGCGGGCCGCCAGTGACGCATGGGTGAGCACGATGGGGGCGGCGCTGTCGCTGAGCATGAGCTCGAGACGTTCAGCCGGATAGCTCGGATCGAGGGGCAGGCAGACCGCGCCCGCCTTGTGGATCCCCAGGACAGCGGTGATGAAGTCAGCGGATCGCCCGACCAGCACGGCGACGACCGCACCGCGCTCGAGGCCCAAGCGCCCCAGGTGGTGCGCCACCTGGTTGGCGCGCTGATCGATCTCGGCGTAGGTCAGTGAGACCGCACCACACTCGACGGCCACCGCCGCAGGGTTGCGATCGACCGAGGCCTCGACCATCGAGGTGAGCGTGGTACCCGCTGCACTCGCCACCGGCCGGGTCGCCCAGTGGTCGACGACCGTGCGGTACTCGACCGGGTCAAGCAGCTCGAGCTGTGAAAGAGGTCGATCGGGGTCGGCGAGGATGGCATCAACGAGGATCGCGAAGTGCCCCACCATGCGCTCGATCGTCGACGCTTCCCAGAGGTCGGTGCTGTACTCCCATGACGTCAGCAGGCCGTCAGGCCACTCGCCGGTGCCCAAGGTGAGATCGAACTTCGACCAGCCCCGCTCGTGGGACTCGCCGGTCACCTCGACGTCGAGGAGCCCCTTGCGCTCACGATCGTGGTTCTGGAGCACGAGCATCGCCTGGAACACCGGCGTGCGGCTGCGGTCGCGCTCGAGCGCAACCTCGGTGACCACCCGGCCGAACGGGACCTCCTGGTGGGCGAAGGCGCCGAGCACGGTGGCCCGTTCACGAACGAGCAGCTCTCGGAAGGTGGGATCGCCCGACAGATCAGTACGGAGGGCCAGCGTGTTGGTGAAGTAGCCCACGACGCGCTCGATGTCGGTGTGGTTGCGGCTGGCGATCGGGGTGCCAACGACGATGTCATCCTGGCCCGAGTGTCGCTGCAGGAGCACGTTGAACGCGGCCAGCACGACGGTGAACAGCGTGACGCCTTCATGGCGCGCCAGGGCCTTGAGGCCAGTGAGCACCTCGATGGGGAGCTTGCGGTAGAGGTGCTCGCCCTCGTACCCCTTGACCGGCGGGCGGGGCTTGTCGGTGGGCAGCGACAGGAGCGATGGAGCGTCGGCGAGGGTGTCTCGCCAGTAGGCCAGCTGCTGGTCGAAGAGGTCGCCGGTGAGCCGCTTGCGCTGCCAGAGGGCGTAGTCGGCGAACTGCACGGGTGGTGGTTCGACCGGATCGGGGAGCCTCAGGCACGCCGCCTCGTAGCCCTGCACCAGCTCGGACCACAACAGGGTCTTTGACCAGCCATCCGATGCGATGTGATGCAGGACCAGGTGGAGCACGTGGTCATCGGCGGCGACCTTAACGACGGTGCCTCGGATCACCAGATCGGTGGCCAGGTCGAACGGGAGCTCGGACAACTGCCGCAGCACAGCGTGGAGCTCGTCGTCACGGGTGGCAGCCGAGACGCCCGAGAGGTCGATGACGGGAAGCTCGAACTCGACCGGGGGGCCGATGAGCTGCATCGGCTCGCCGTCGACGACCTGGTAGCGGGTGCGCAGCACCTCGTGGCGGCCGATGGCCTGGGTGATGGCCTGTCGCATGGGCTCGACCCGGAACGGACCGCTCAGGCGGAACGCGGCAGGTGAGTTGTAGGCGTTCCCACCCTGGGCCACCTGGTCGTTCAGCCACAGCAGCTCTTGCTGGTACGACAGCGGGAGCGGCCCGTCTGGATGCCCGACGGGGATGGGCGCCACGCTCGATTCGGCCGCCCCTCGCTTGTGGCCGAGGCGACGTTGGAGCGCGGCCCGCTGCGACGGCGACAGCCCTCGCAAACGCTCCTGCAGCTCACTCGTCGGCCGCTCAGTCACACTCGCCCCCTCACTAGCTCCATACACCTGCATGCCGTCAGGACGTATCCGCGGCGACTCGATGACGGTAGCGACGAAAACTGAGTGATCGAGCCCGGCCGCACCATAGTGAATCCAGACGCACGCAGGCCGGCCGCCGACTCGGACAGCGGCCGCGAGCCCGGCTAGCTCCCCCCATTCCTCCCTGCCAGGCGCCGATCCCGGGGGTCCGAGGGGGCCCTGACGACCTCGGGCGTGGGGCCTGACTGTCAAGCAGGCCGGTGACCCGATCGAAACGAGAGGTGGCCGACCCCCGTTAGGGTCACGGGGATCTCGATGAAAGGTCGCTCGTGCGCATCCTGCTGGTGAACAAGTTCTGGAGGCCGGTCGGCGGCGTCGAGGAGCATGCGTTCACCCTGAAGCGGGCGTTCGAGGAACGTGGTCACGAGGTCGTCCCGTTCGCCATGGCCGACCCCGAGAACCTCGACAGCCCGTACTCCAAGTACTTCGTGAGCCCTGTCGAGTTCCGTGGTGGCGCGGTGCTCGACCGCGCTCGCAGCGTGGGCCGTGCCGTCGTCGGGCTCGACACGCTGCGCAAGCTCGACCGCCTCCTCGACGAGGTGCCGATCGACGCTGTCCACGTGCTGCACGCCTATCACCAGATGGGGATGACCTGCCTCCCCCTGCTCAAGCGGCGCAAGATCCCGACCCTGCTGAGCCTCCACGACTACAAGGTCGCCTGCCCCAGCTACCGCTTCTTCTCCGACGTCACCGGCAAGGTCTGCACGATCTGCCTGGACCAGAAGGGCGCCTTCGCCTGGGCCCCAGCCAAAGAGCGGTGCTGGGACGGCTCAGCCGCCGGCGGCGTCATGTTGTCGCTCGAGGCCGCTTCCACCCGGATCACCCGCGCCTACCAAGCGCCTGACGTCGTGCTCGTGCTGAACGAGCTGCTGCGCCGGAGCTGCTTGCACGCGGGCGTGGACCCGGAAAAGATCCGGCTGATCCCGCACTTCGTCGAGCCCGGGGACCCCGCCGATCGTCGGCCCGGCCGTCATGTGCTCTACGTCGGCCGCCTCGTACCCGAAAAGGGCGTCGACGTGCTGATCGACGCGGTGGCGGCTGCGGGCGTGGCCCTCAGGGTGCTCGGTGACGGCCGCGACCGGGGCGCTCTCGAGGCCCGGGCGGCCTCGATCGGTGCCGACGTGACCTTCCTCGGCCAGCAACCGAAGTCAGTGGTGCTCGACGAGCTCATGACGGCAGCCGCGATGGTCGTGCCCTCGACCTGGCACGAGGTCTCACCGCTCGTGATCTATGAGGCGATGGGGGTTGGGCTACCGGTCATCGGCACCGAGCTCGGGGGCATCCCCGACCTGATCGGCGACGGTCGGGGCTTCCTGGTGCCACCAAACGACGTCGACGCGCTCACCGCGGTGCTTCGTCGCCTCGATGCCGACCCGGCCGTCGGCTCCGCCGCCGCCCTTGCCGCTCTCACGTACGCCCGGGCCGAGCTGACCAAAGATCGTTGGATCGCCCGGCTGGTCGACGCCTACGCGGCAATGGGCACGACGCTCTAGCGGTACCCGACCCGGGTCACGTGCGGTCGAGCTCCCAGCCGCTCGACACCAGCACCGGTGCCAGCCGCACGACGGCGACGGGGGTCGGGTCGAGACCCGGACCGAAGAGATCGACGTGGGTGATGGGGTGCCACGGCACCACGTCGTGGTCGTCGACCCGGTCGATCACACCCGCGTACACGAAGTAGCGGCCCGCCGGGAGGGGCAGGTCGCCGAGGTGGCAGCGCACCTCGTGGGTCCCAGGCTCGAGCTCGAGCCAGTAGCTGACCACGAAGATCGGCGTGGCGGTGCCCTCGCTGACCCCGAGGTAGAGCCGGCCGCTGATGCGCTCGGTGGCCTCGAGAGCGATCGTCACGTCGAGGGGCCGCTGACTGGCGGGCGGCCCGCCATCGACCCCATCGGCCACTGCCGAGGTGACACGAAGTGCACCCGAAGCGTGCAACTCGTGATCGAGCTGCGCTTCGACGCTGCGCCGGTACTCGCCGATCACCTCGCGCACCGGGCCCATGGCCCGGATCACGCCCTTGTCGAGCCAGATCCCCCGCTCACAGGTGGCCTCGACGGCCGCAAGGTCGTGGGACACGAGCACCAACGTGGTGCCCTGGGCGAGGACGTGACGCATGCGATCGAGGCAGCGCTGCTGGAAGGCAGCATCGCCTACGGCGAGCACCTCGTCGACAAGGAGCACGTGGGGCTCGAGGAAGGCGGCGACGCCGAAGCCCAGCCGCATCTGCATCCCGCTCGAGTAGAACTTGACCTGGCGGTCGATGGCAGCATCGAGCTCGGCGAAGCCCACGATGTCGTCGAACCGCTCGGCCACCTGAGCCCGGCTGAGTCCCATGAGCGAGCCATAGAGGTACACGTTCTCCCGGCCCGTGAGCTCGGGATGGATGCCCGCCCGCACCTCGATCAGCGCCCCGACGCGGCCCATCACGGTCACCGTCCCCGCCGTCGGGTACATGACCCTGGTGAGGATCTTGAGCATGGTCGACTTGCCGGAGCCGTTGGCCCCGATCAGTCCGACCGAGGCACCGGGCGGGACGTCGATGTTGATGTCACGCAGCGCCCAACGGTGGCCCCGTCCACCCTTGCCGGTGACACGACCGGCGATGGCCTTGGATTGATCGCGGAACGTGCGGCGGATGGGATCGGCCTTGAACCGCTTCCACACCCCGTCGGCGCGCACAGACCCCTCAGGCAACATCAGCGATCCCCGGCTCGAGCTTCTTGAAGACGGCGTAGCCGACGAGCAGGTACGTGAGCGCCCCCACCAGACCGAAGACGAACGTCGACACCTGGACATGGTGGCCGAACAGGAGGCTCTGGCGCAGGCCGTCGATGGTGGCCACGAGCGGGTTGACGAGGGCGTAGAGGTCTCGCTGCGGGCCGGTGATGCCATTGAGCGAGTAGGCGACCGGGGTGGCAAACAGCCCGAACTGGAGGAACAGGGGGATGGTCTGGCGGATGTCGCGCAGGTAGACCACCGATGCCGCCACCAGCAGCGTGATCCCGAGCGAGAACGCCAACATGACGAACAGTTCGGGGATGAGCCACACGAGGCCCTGCCAGTGCGGGACGGTTCCGGTGACCGCGAACAGGAACGCGAGCACGACGCCGCCGATCGACAGGTCGACGGAGGCAACGCCCATGGAGGCCATCGGGAAGATCTCCCGCGGGCAGTACACCTTGTTGAGCAGCGCGGTGTTGGCCACCAGGCTGAGCCCCCCAGCGGCAAAGGTCGTCGAGAAGAAGCCCCACGGGAGCAGGCCGAGGTAGGCGAAGACGGCATAGGGCACGTCCTGGTTCCCGGCGTCGACCTTGGCGAACCTCTTGACGAAGACCGTGAACACCACCATGAGCACGAGCGGCATCAGGATCGCCCAGGCGAAGCCGAGCACCGTCTGCTTGTACCGAACGCGAACATCCCGCTCGGCGAGCGTGCGGACCAGGACACGCGCCCGCCACACCTCCCGCACGGACGAGATGAGGTGGAGCTTGGGCTTGAAGTACGAACCGGCAGGCGGCTCGTTGGGGATCACCCGGCTGGCGGCGTCCGGGCCGGCGACGAAGGCTTCCACGCCCGGGTCAGCCGCGTCGACGCTTGGACTTGCTGATCAGCACGATGCCGAGCAGCGGGGCGTCGACGAAGCGAAGCTTCTCGATCGCTTGGGCCAGCTCCGACTTCAGCGTGACCCGCTCGTTGACGACGATGAGAGTGGCATCGGAGAGCGGGGCGATGATCGTGGCGTCGGTGACCCGACCGGCCGCGGCGCTGTCGACCACGATCACCTCGGAGCGCTGGCCCAGGTCGTCCATGACGTCCTTCATGCCCGGACTGGCCAGGAGCTCGGCCGGGTTCGGAGGCAGCGGGCCAGACGGGAGCGCCCGGAGGTTCTCGACGCCCGGCACGTCCCGCACGGCCGAGTCGAGCTGCGCCGTACCCGACAGCACCGACGACAAGCCCGTGGTGTTGTCGACCCCCAGGATCGTGTGCATGGAGGGGTTGCGCAGGTTGCCGCTGACCGCCACGGTGCGTTGCCCCGCAGCAGCGATCGTCACCGCCAGGTTGGCGCCGACCATCGACTGGCCGTCCTTGGTCCCAGGGCCGACGATCTCGACGGTGTGGAGCGGCCGGTCGAAGCCGGCGAACAGCACGCTGGTCCGCAACGTTCGGAACGCTTCGGCCACTGCCGATTGGGGCGACCTTCGGGCGGGCAGCGGGTCCTTGCGGATGCTGTTGCGGCGCTTCGGGATGATGGCGAGGACGGGGAGGCCGCCGGCGGCGCGGGCCAGGTCGACCCGATCCTTGACGGTGCCGTCGAGGAAGTCGACGATGAGGGCGAGCGCCAGCGCCACCACGAGCCCGATGAGCAGGCCGATCGCCCCGACCTTCTTGGCCGACAGGGGTGAGATGGAGTTGATCGGGACGGTGGCAGGCGACACGATCGAGGCCACCGGGCCGGCGAGAGCGGCGTCGATGCCCAGCTGATCGAGCTTGCTCTGCAGGGTGTTCAGGCGGGCTTGCAGCCCGGACTTCTGGGGAGCGAAGCGGACGGTGGCGGCGTCCTGCTCGGGGCCGGCGGGGAACTTGGCGACCTCGGCGTCGATCGCCGCGATCTGCGCCTGGATGCCGGCCGCCGAGTCCTGGATGCTCTTGGTCGCTGAGGACCGGTCGGAGGAAACGGCGGCCTGCTTGAGGTCGATGTAGGTCTTCGCGAACCCGTTGGCCACATCGGCGGCGCGCTGACCGTTCGGCTCCTTGGCCGTGATGTTCAGCAGCAGCGTGAGGGGGATCTGGCTCACGACCGGGGTGTTGTCCGGCTCGAAGCCGATCACCTTGGCCGCCTGCGCGTTGAAGGCGTCGGTGCTGAACAGCCCTACCTCGGTGCTGATGTTCAAGCCCGACTTGTCGTTGGTGACGTTGAGGGACCCGGTGTCGATGTTGGCCGTCGACGAAAAGACCGTGGAGCTGCTCGGCGACAGGAGCACCGTGGCCGTGGTCTGGTACGCCTTCGGCTGCTGCTGGGAGACGGCAACCGCGACACCGGCGATGACCAGCGTGGTGAGGATGATCAGAAGTGCCCGACGGCGAAGAATCGCCAGATAGTCGGTCAGCCCCAGCTCCAGGGATGCGTCACCCACGGTTTCCATGAGGACGAACGCTACTCGCCACGCCTCCGACCGCCTGGCCACGACGATGGGCCATCCGCCCCAACGCGCCAGGGGTGCCTCCGGGGCGAAGGAACCGCCGCCGTACACTCCGAATCGTGGAACTCGACCGTCCTGGCCTCTCGAACATGGTGAGGGGCCTGATCATCGGTGGCTTCGTCCTCACCGTCGCAGTCCTCGTCGGGCTCAGCGCGGCGGGAACGTTCAAGCGCACCCCGTGGAGTGGGAACAACGACGTCGGCACCACCACCTCGACCACCGCCACTGGGGGGCCGTCGTCTGCAGTGAGCATCTACCTCCCGCCGATCCTGGGGACCACATCGACCGCTCCCCCTCCCCCGCCGCGGACGACCACGACCAATCCGCCGCCCACGCCCAGGCCGACGAACCCACCGAGGACGACCGTTCCCCGGACCACGACCACCCGTCCGCCGCGCCCGACGCCATCCAGCTCGACCAGCACCTCGTCGACGTCCAGCTCGACCTCGACC
>JBBRTJ010000023.1:0-38156 GCA_038244535.1 Acidimicrobiales bacterium
ACCAGCCCCAGTTCGGCGCGCACCCCCGCCGGGTCGGAACTGGGGCCATCTCCGGCCACATCTGGCCGCCACCAGCCCCAGTTCGGCGCGCACCCCCGCCGGGTCGGAACTGGGGCCATATCCGGCCACATCTGGCCGCCACCAGCCCCAGTTCGACCGGCGAGCGGCGGCGAACCGGGCCATGGTTGATCAGGCGGCTGAGGCCAGCAGCGCGGCGAGCGCCAGGCCGACGACCAACTGCACCCGGGCGGTGCCCCCCAGGACGGCGATGAGCTGCCGGCCGGCCGCGCCGCCCCGCACGGCCCGCACCGGCGCCACGGCCACCGGGAGCGTGAGCACCACGAGCACCGCCGGCAGTCGCCACACACCGCACAGCGCGGCCAGCACGAACCCGGCGGCCACCAGCACCACGTACAGCACCCGGGTCCTCGGGTCGCCGAGGCGCACCGCCAGCGTGTGCTTGCCGGCAGGACCGTCAGTCGGGATGTCACGCAGGTTGTTCACCACGAGCAGCGCACAGGCCAGCGAACCCATCGCGGCACCGGCCACGAACGAGAGCCCGGTCACCACCTCGGACTGCACGTAGGCCGTGCCCACCGTGGCCACCAGGCCGAAGAACACGAACACGAACGCCTCGCCCAGCCCGGCGTAGCCGTAGGGCTTCGGGCCGCCCGTGTAGAACCAACCCGCCGCCACTGCGGCGACGCCGATCGGCACCAGCCACCACGTCGTCACGGCGGCCAGCACCAGACCGGCGGCCCCGCCGATCGCGAACGATCCCATCGCGGCCCGCTTCACCGCGCCTGGCGACGCCAGCTTCGAGGCCACCAGCCGCACCGGGCCGACCCGAACCTCGTCGGTGCCCCGAACGCCGTCGGAGTAGTCGTTCGCGTAGTTCACCCCCACCTGCATGGCCAGGGCCACGACGGCGGCCAGCGCGGCCCGCCACCAGCTCACGCCCGCACCCACCCCGGCGGCACAGGCCGTGCCCACGACCACGGGGACCACGCTGGCGGGCAGGGTACGGGGTCGCGCCCCCGCCACCCAGCGGTTCACGGACGCTTCGGGAACTGGTCGAAGTCGGGGATGCGCTTCTCCTTGTACGCGTCCCGGCCCTCCTGGGCTTCTTCGGTCATGTAGAAGAGCATGGTGGCGTCACCGGCGAGCTGCTGGATGCCCGCCAGGCCGTCGTCGGCGGCGTTCATCGAGGCCTTGATCATTCGCAGGGCGATCGGCGAGTGGCGCAGCATCTTGCGACACCACGCCACCGTTTCGCGCTCGAGGTCGGCCAGCGGCACCACGGTGTTGACCAGGCCCATCGCCAACGCCTGCTCGGCGTCGTAGACGTCGCACAGGAACCAGATCTCGCGGGCCTTCTTCTGGCCGACGATGCTCGCCAGCAGCCCCGAGCCGTAGCCCCCGTCAAAGCTGCCGACCTTGGGTCCGGTCTGACCGAACTTGGCGTTGTCGGCGGCGATCGTGAGGTCGCACACGACGTGCAACACGTGACCACCGCCCATGGCCCACCCCGCGACCATGGCCACCACGGGCTTGGGCGTGCGGCGGATCTGCACCTGGAGGTCGAGCACGTTCAGGCGTCCGATCCCCTTCTGCGCGATCGCGTCGTCGCCGATGTAACCGTCGTCGGCGCGGATGCGCTGATCGCCGCCGCTGCAGAACGCCTCGGTTCCGGTGCCGGTGAGGATGATGACGCCGACGCGGTCGTCATCCCGAGCCCGGTTGAAGGCGTCGGCCAGCTCGAACAGGGTGGGGGGCCGGAAGGCGTTGCGCACCTCGGGCCGGTTGATGGAGATCTTGGCGATCCCTTCGGCGGTGTCGTAGGTGATGTCCCGGTAGTCGCCGGAGCGCTCCCAGGTGAGCGGCGCGTAGAGGTCGCCGTAGAAGTCGGGCATGGGCACGGCCGGAGAGGTTGCCACCCCGGTACCGTCCCCCGCATGCCGGAGCTCGTCGCGCTCGCCCTGCCAGGGGGTCCGGGCTTCGTCGCCGAGCTGCGCCGGGCCTGGGACGAGGGCCACGCGGTGCTCCCCATCGACCTGCGATTGCCCCCTGCGGCACGGGACGCGGTGCTGGCCATGGCCGCCCCTCGGTGGGTGGTCGACGAGGGAGGCGAACGGCATGAGCGGCCCGCCAGCCGGCCGGTCGGCGACGGCGACGCGCTCGTCGTGGCCACGAGCGGGACCACCGGAAGCCCGAAGGGCGTGGTCCTGACGCATGCCGCGGTCGGCGCATCGGCCCGGGCGACGAGCAGCCGCCTCGGGGTGGCCCGCACCCACGACCGTTGGCTGGCCTGCCTTCCCCTGGCCCACGTCGGCGGGCTCTCGGTGGTCACCCGCGCGCTCGTGACCGACACGCCGCTCACCGTCCTGGCCGGCTTCGACGCCGAGGCCGTCATGGCCGAGGCCAGGCGGGGCGCCACGCTCGTGTCGCTCGTGGCGACTGCACTCGCTCGCATCGACGCATCGCTCTTTCGCACGATCGTGCTCGGCGGCAGCCGCCCGCCAGTGCCTCGACCGGCCAACACGGTCGCCACCTACGGGATGACCGAGACCGGCAGCGGGGTCGTGTACGAGGGTTTGGCGATTGACGGCGTCGAGATCCGCATCGACGGCGGCGGCGAGGTGTGGCTGAGGGGCCCGATGCTGCTGCGCTGCTACCGGGACGGCATCGATCCGAAGGACGCCGACGGCTGGCTGCCCACCGGCGACCTCGGTGAGTGGCGTGCGGGCGGACGATTGCACGTGCTCGGCCGGCGCGGCGATCTCGTCATCACCGGTGGCGAGAACGTGTGGCCGGAAGCCGTCGAAGCCGTGCTCGCCCGCCACCCCGCGGTGGCCGAGGTCGCCGTCGTCGGCACTCCCGACGCCGAGTGGGGTCAGCTCGTCACCGCCGTGGTGGTGCCAGCCGACCCCGCCGTACCGCCGACGCTCGACTCGCTGCGGACCCTGGCCAAAGAGCACCTGCCCGCCTTCGCCGCCCCTCGCTCCGTGCGGTTCGTGGACGCCCTGCCCCGCACCAACCTCGGCAAGGTCAAGCGGGCCGAGCTGTAGCTTCGCCGTCCATGACGGGACGCATCGAGAACAAGGTCGCGGTCATCACCGGCGCGGCATCGGGCATCGGGTTGGGGATCGCGAGGCGCTTCGCCGCCGAAGGGGCCATGGTCGTGGCCGGTGACATCGACGAGGCCGGTCTCGCCACGCTGCTCTCCGAGCTGGGCACCGATTGCTGCGCCACCGTGCGCTGCGACGTGACTCGCGAGGATGACGTCGCCGCCCTCGCCGCGTTGGCTGCCGACCGGTTCGGGCGCCTCGACATCGCCGTGGCCAACGCCGGCGCCGGTGGCTTCGCACCCCTGCTCGAGCACTCGCTCGAGGAGTGGCAACGGGTCATCGATCTCTGCCTCACCGGCGTGTTCCTCACCGTGAAGCACACCGGGCGGGTGATGACCGCGGCCGGCAACGGTGGCTCGATCATCACCATCGCGTCGCTCAACGCGGTGCAGCCCGCAGCAGGCATGGCCGCGTACTGCACGGCCAAGGCCGGCGTGGCCATGTTCACCAAGGTTGCCGCGATGGAGCTCGGCGCGGCTGCGATCCGAGTCAACGCCATCGGCCCCGGTCTGGTGCAGACCAACGCCACCGCGGCCTTCTTCGCCGTGCCCGCGATCGTCGACGACTTCCTGGCCAACACGACCATCGGTCGCTTCGCCCAACCCGAGGACGTCGCTGCGCTGGCGCTGTGGCTGGCTTCGGACGAGGCCAGCTTTGCCAGCGCCGGCCTCTACCTGCTGGATGGCGGCGCCACCACCGGCCGCTACCCCGACCTCCCGAGCCACCTCGCTGCGCTCGACTCGGAGCAGTTCACCTCGCCGTCGTGAGCACGAAGGCGCACCATCGAAGCCGCTCGAGCCGCAGCCGTCGGCGGCAGCCAGCGCCGCCACCGCTCAGTTCGAGCCCTCGATCCTCAGGCCACGCCGCGGACGCCGGCGCCGCCATCGATCACGTAGGTCTCGCCGGTGATCCAACTGGCGGCGTCGCTGGCCAGGAACAGGGCGAGCCCCGCGATGTCCTCGGGCGTGCCGAGGCGCTTGGTGGGCAGGCTGCGGGCGAGCTGCTCGCCGAAGTTGTCGACGAGCACCTTGGCGAAGTCGGTCTGCACCAGCCCCGGCGCGATGCCCACGACGCGCACCGGCCCCATCTCGGCGGCGAGCTGGCGGGTGAGGTGGATCAGTGCCGCCTTGGTCAGGTTGTAGACGCCGAGCGACCCCTCGGCCCGCAGCCCACCGACCGACGCGATGTTGACCACGACCGCACCAGGGCGCGCTCGCAGGTGAGCGCTGGCGGCCTTGGTCCAGAACACCGGACCCTTGAGGTTCACCTGGAACGTCTTGTCGTAACGCCCCTCGTCGACGCCGAGCACCGGACCCTGGTAGGGGTTCGTGGCGGCGTTGTTGACCAGGATGTCGAGCCCGCCGAAGCGTTCGACCGTCGCCGCCACGCAAGCTTCGGCGGCGTCGAGATCGCCGGCATTTGCGGCGAACACGGCGACGTCACCCCCGATGTCGGCTGCTGCCGATTCGAGCTGGTCGAGCTTGCGACTCGACAACATCACGCTCGCCCCCGCCTCGGCGTAGGCCTTGGCAATGGCCTTCCCGATGCCCTTCGAGGCGCCCGTCACGAGCGCCACCTTCCCGTCCAGTCGCAGGTCCATCGGGCGACACTAGGTCGCGGTCCTCTCGACACGAACGGGCCTGTCGGGCAGGTCCGTAGCGAGCGCAGTGCACGTGGTGCGCAGCGGCTGTGCGACCATCGGATCATGGCATCCACCACGACCAGGGTTGTTCTCGTCCGCCGTCCCGTTGGCCAGGCCACCCCTGACTGCTTCGCCGTCGAGGAGACCCCGCTCGCCCCGCTCGGGCCGGGTGAGGTGCGCGTCGCCGTCGAGTACGTCTCGGTTGACGCCGGCACCCGCACGATGCTGCGCGGCGAGGGCTTCCACCAGCAGGTGGGTCTGGGCGAGACCATCCGGGCCAGTGCAGTCGGACGCATCATCGAATCGACGGTCGAGGGTTGGGAGGTCGGCCAGGCCGTCAAAGGCGGGTTGGGAGCGCAGACCGTCGCCACGGTGACGCCGTCGCTGCTGGAGCGGATCGACGACTCGGTAGGGCCGATCAGCCTGTACCTCGGCGCACTGTCCGGCTCGACCGGCGTCACCGCTTGGATCGGGGTCCGCACCATCGGCAAGCCCGTGGCCGGCGAGACCTTCGTGGTGTCAGCCGCGGCGGGCGCCGTGGGATCGATCGCCGGCCAGATCGCCAAGAAAGCTGGTGCTCGGGTGATCGGCATCGCGGGCGGGCCCGCCAAGGCCGCTTACCTCGTCGACACGCTGGGCTTCGACGCCGCCATCGACTACAAGAGCGAGGACGTCAGGCAACGTTGCCGCGACCTGTGCCCCGGCGGTGTCGACGTGTTCTTCGACAACGTCGGAGGCCCCATCCTCAACGCCGTCCTCGACAACCTGGCGATGCGGGCACGGGTGGTGATCTGCGGGGCCGTGTCCCAGTACGACGACATGGACCACGTCGAGGGGCCATCGCTCTACCTCCGCCTGGCCGAGCGCCAGTCACGCATGGAGGGGTTCGCCTACTTCCACTTCCCCGAGGCCATGGCCCCGGCCACCGCGGAGCTGGCGGGTTGGGTCCGGGAGGGTTCGCTGACGGTGTCCGAGCACGTGCTCGAGGGCATCGAGCGCTACCCGGAGGCACTTCCGTTCATGTTCAACGGCGGCAACGTCGGCAAGCTCCTCGTCAAGGCCAGCTGACCTGCGCCGTGGCCTGAGCCGTCCGGCGCCTCTTGGGTCGCGCTCAGGCCGGCTGAGCCGCCTGGGCGGCCTGATCGGCCGTCGCCGCCACATAGGGCAGCCAGTGACCCGCCTCGAAGTCGTACAGCTTGCAGATGCGGGTGGTGCGCACGTACTCGAGCGGTGAGAACTGCGACGAGTGCACGGTGTGCGGATAGTGGGCGGCGATCGCCTCGGCAGCCTTGGGCAGCTGGTGGAACGGGATGCGGGCATCCACGTGATGCGGCACGTGGATGAAGATGTTGTGGAACCAGAGCCGGTTGATCACCCGCGGCGTGCGCAGGATCGTCGTGGACTCCATCTGCCCCTTGAACTGGGTCCACTCACGCTTGGTCCACCAGCGGATGTCCGGTGACACGTGGTGCACGTAGACGGTCCATCCGATGATGTGGACGAACAGCAGGAACGGCACGACGAACAACTTGATCGGCATCCACACTGCGGCGACCCAGCCCCCCGTGAGGGCGCCGAGCACCCCGGCCGCGAGCAGCAGCACCACGGCGGCGCCGCCGAGGGTGAGCTTGTCGCGCACGATGGCACCGTGGCGCTTGCCCGGAGCATTGAAGCGCCACATCTTCTCCCACCACACGACACGCAGGTAGTAGGCGCCGGAACCGATCCACGACCACTCGAGGCGATGGCGGAGCCGACCGAGCCGGCCGAGGGCGCGGTACTCGTCGACGGTCAAAGGCTGCCACACGAAGTCGAAGCCCTGACGGGTCGTGTAGCCGTGGTGGATCCGGTTGTGGCCCAGATCCCAGGCCGCTTCGACGTGGGCGCTCGGCCCCATGGCCAGTTGGGCGATGACGCGGTCCGCCTTGCGGGACTCGAGCAGCGCGCCGTGCGAGGCATCGTGACCGAGGACGAACAGGCCGGCGACGCCGAGCCCCGCCAAGGGCCACAGGATGAGCAGCGCCCACCACCTGTTGGTGAGCGCCAGACCGACGAGCGGCAGCACCCACAGTGCGACCGCCTGGGCCAGCGCCAGCGCAGCCTTGGCTGTGGAGCGCTGGTAGCAGCCTTCGGGGATGATGGCCCGGACGTCGTTGAGCGAGTCGGTGCGGGTCGGTGTGTGGACAGCAGTGGCTGAGCTCATCGATGCAGAGTGTAACGAGCCTACCTACCGGTAGGTAGGGACCTTCGACCCTTGCCCACCCGTCTCGGTGACGTCGGCAGGGCTCCAGGGTTAGCGTCCCGCTCGTGACAACGACCGCTGGGCCTGCCGAGACCTACGCACCGCCGGGACGCGCCGTCTACGACGCCGACAGCCACATCATGGAGCTGCCCGACTTCCTCACGTCCTACGCCGACCCTGGGCTGCGCGACGAGCTCCCCCTCGTGAGCTACTCGGCCTCACTTGTCACCGATGAGGAAGTCGCCGAGATCATGACGCGGGGCAAGGCGCACAGCGACGAGCACCGCGCCGAGATGCGGGCGATGGGCGGTTCGCTGATCCGGGAGGTCAAGGAGATCCAAGCCCTCGGCGCCTTCGATCGAGCCGACCGCAGCCAGGCCCTCGACCAGCTCGGCTTCGAACGCCAGCTCGTGTTCGCCACCCACAGCGTGGCGATGCCGTTCAACGGCGGTACGAGCATCTCGCCTCGGCTCCGCTACGGCGCCACCCGCGCCCACAACCGCCACATGGCCGACTTCTGCGCCGACGACGACCGCCTGATGGGCGTGGCTGTGATCCCGCTCGACGACCCGACGCTCGCGATGAGCGAGCTGGACTGGGTCATCGACACGGGCTTCCCCGCGGTCTGGGTCCCCCACCGCCCCTGTGGTGACCGGTCCCCAGGGCACGTCGACCTCGAGCAGTTCTGGGCCCGGCTCGCCGAGTCGGGCACGCCGTTCCTGCTCCACGTCGGCGGCTCGCCGCTGCAGCTCCACCCGGCCTGGTCCAACACCGGTCGGGCGCCGGTCAAGGACTGGATGGGCGGCGGCGAGAACGTGCGCAGCAAAGACGCGGCCACGCTCCACCAAGGGCCTGAGACGTTCATCACCGCGATGGTGATGGACGCCGTGTTCGAGCGGAACCCCTCACTCCGCGGTGCCGCCGTCGAGCTTGGAGCGGGATGGGTGCCCGAGCTGCTCCGGCGCCTCGACTGGGTCACCGGCATCTGGGGACGCGTCGATGCGAACTTGAAGTCGTTCACTCGCCGGCCCAGCGAGCAGCTCACCGAGCAGATGGGCTTCACGCCGTATGTGTTCGAGGACGTCGGCCGGCTCGTCGACGAGTCGGACCCCGACCTCTACCTGTTCTCGAGCGACTACCCCCACACCGAGGGCGGACGCGATCCGATCGCCCGATTCGATGCCAGCCTCGCCGGCGCCGACGAGCACGTGAGGGACAGGTTCTACGCCGACAACTTCCTGCGACTGTTCCCCACCGCCGCGTAGCTTCGCTCGCTCCCCCGGGCCGCCCGGGACCTGCCGATAGCGTCGCCAGGGTGAACCGCCTCGCCACCGAGACCTCGCCCTACCTCCGCCAGCACCGCGACAACCCCGTCGACTGGTACCCGTGGGGTCCTCAGGCCTTCGAACGGGCCGTGGCCGAGGACCGGCCGATCCTGCTGTCCGTCGGCTACTCGGCGTGCCACTGGTGCCACGTCATGGCCCACGACTGCTTCGAGGACGACGAGGTGGCGGCGGTGATGAACGACCGCTTCGTGAACATCAAGGTCGACCGCGAGGAGCGGCCCGACGTGGACGCGGTCTACATGGAAGCCGTCCAGGCGATCAGCGGTCGCGGCGGATGGCCGATGACGGTGTTCATGGCCCCCGACGGCCGCCCGTTCTTCGGCGGCACCTACTTCCCCAAGGAGCAGTTCTTGCAGCTCATGGGCGCGGTCGACGACGCCTGGCGAGAGCGTCGTTCCGAGCTGCTCGACCAGGCGGGACAGCTCACCGCCGTGCTCGGCCGCACTGAGCAGGCAGCGGCCGAGGGTGCCGGTGACCTTCCCGGCACCGATGTCCTCAACGCCGCCCTCGACCAGCTCTCGCAGGCGTTCGACGCGCAGTGGGGAGGCTTCGGCGGGGCCCCCAAGTTCCCCCAGACCATGAGCCTCGATCTGTGCCTGCGGGCCCACCACGCCAACGGTGGCGAGGCTGGGCTCCAGGTGGTGCAGACGTCGCTTGATGCGATGGCGGCCGGCGGCATCTACGACCACCTCGGAGGCGGGTTCGCCCGCTACTCCGTCGACGCGCACTGGATGGTGCCGCACTTCGAAAAGATGCTCTACGACCAGGCGCTCCTCGGGCGCGTCTACCTCCACGCCTGGCAGGTCACCGGCGACGCGCGGTACCGCCAGGTGCTCGACGAGACGATCGGCTACGTGCTGCGCGACCTGCGCCACGAGCGCGGTGGCTTCTTCAGCGCCGAGGATGCCGACTCTGAAGGCGAGGAGGGCCGGTTCTACGTGTGGACCGAGGCGCAGGTGCGCGACGTGCTGGATGGCACCGGTCTGGCCGACGACGCACTGGGCTGGTGGGGCGTGACCGAGGCGGGCAACTTCGAGGGGGCCACCATCTTGCACCGGCCCCTCGGCGCTCCGCTCCAACGATCGGTGCTGGTCGAGGAGGCCCGGCGTCGGCTGTTCGCGGCCCGGGCCACGCGGGAGCGACCGGGCCTCGACGACAAGGTGCTGACGGAGTGGAACGCGCTGTTCCTGGCCACGCTGGCCGAGGCGGGCGCGGCGACGGGCAACGGCGAGTGGCTGGCCGCGGCTGAACGAAACGCCGAGTTCCTGTGGACCGAGCTCCGCCGCACCGACGGCCGCTGGCTGCGCTCGTGGCAGGCCGACGGCGGCGCCCGCCACCTGGCGTTGGCCGCCGACTACGCCGCGCTCATCGACGCGTTCACCCGGCTCAACGAGGCGACGGGCGACGCCCGCTGGGTGGGCGCCGCGGTCGAGACCGCCGACGCCATGCTCGACCTGTTCTGGGACGCCGAGGCAGGCGGGCTGTTCACCACGGCCGACGACGGCGAGGCCCTCGTCGTGCGGGCCAAGGACCTGCTCGACAACGCGACGCCCTCGGCCAACTCGATGGCTGCGCTGGCGCTGCTTCGACTCGGCGCGCTCCTCGGTGACGCCCGCTACGCCAACCACGCCGAGCAGATCATGCGCCTGGTCGGCACGCTGGCCGCCAGCAGCGCCATGGCCTTCGCCCACCTGCTCGCGGCGGTCGACTTCCACCGGGCCGGTGCCACCGAGATCGCCGTCGTCGGTGACCGCGCCGACCTCGCCGCCACCGTGCACGGTCGGTTCCTCCCCAACGCCGTGCTCGCCTGGGGCGAGCCCTACCCCTCACCGCTGTGGGAGGGCCGCCGCCCCGGCTTCGCCTACGTGTGCCGCGACTACACGTGCGGAGCCCCCGCCGGCACCATCGCCGAGCTCGAGGCCCAACTCCTCCCCCGCTGACCGGGGAAACCGACGGTCAAAACGCCGAAACCACCGCCAGGCGGGGAAACCGACGGTCAAAACGCCGAAACCACCGCCAGGCGGGGAAACCGACGGTCAAAACGCAGGCGGGTGGGCCCACTCGGCGGGTTGGTCCCAGCCATCGTCGAAGACGGTCTCGGACATCGGCCGGCGCTTCAGCGGGCCGTGGCCCCCACCCTCGGGTCGGCCGATGGGGATGCAGGCACTGAGGGCCACGCCATCAGGGATGGCCAGCAGCTCACGCAGCTCGGCCTCGACGGCGTGGTGCCACATCGTGATGACGCCGCCATAGCCGAGCGCCCGTGCCGCCAGCAGCAGGTTCTGCACCGCCGGGAACACCGACGCTCCCTCGCTCGGGTCGGGAGCCCGATGCCGCTTCAGGCAAGCCAGCACCACCACGGGCGTCTGGTCGAAGCGATCGACGAACTGCTGCATCGACCGCTCGAACCGGGCCTTGGGCGAGCTGTCTTCGGGGCCCGGCGTGCCGAAGCCGTCGCTGGCCTGCTTGGCCCGCCACCCGGCGCGGAAGCTCTCACCGAGGAGCGCCTTTGCTTGCCCGGCCCGCGGTCCGTCACGGAGCACGACGAACCGGTAGAGCTGCCGGTTCGTGCCCGACGGGGCTCGGGTGGCCGCCCACATGATCGTGGCCAGGTCCTCGTCGGGGATCGGGTCGGGGCGGAAGCGACGGATCGCTCTCGTCGTGCTCATCAGCTCCAGCAGGGCGGTTGCGTCGTCGTCCACGCTCGGACCGTACGCTCCCCGCCGGTCACCATCAGCGACGAGGGGGAAGCCATGGACGTGCTGTCGGGCAAGGTCGGGGTCATCACGGGCGGAGCGAGCGGGATCGGGCTGGCCACGGCCACGCTGCTGGCTGCCGAGGGCATGCGGCTGGTGCTCGCGGATGTCGAGCAGGCCCGTCTCGACGCGGCCGTTGCTGCGCTCGCCGCCACTGGGGCCGAGGTGATCGGCGTCCCTTGTGACGTGCGCTCGCTCGAGCAGGTGCAGGCAGTGGCCACTGCCGCCTGGGACCACTTCGGGGCGGTGCACCTGGTGTTCAACAACGCCGGCGTCGCCGTGGCGGGGCCGACCTGGGAGATGAGCCACGCCGATTGGCAGTGGGTGATCGACGTCGACCTGTGGGGGCCCATCCACGGCGTCGAGGCCTTCGTCGGCCGCATGGTCGAGCAGGGCGAGGGCGGCCACGTGCTGTTCACGGCCAGCTTCGCCGGACTCGTCCCCAACGTCGGGCTCGGCGCGTACTGCGTGGCCAAGTACGGCGTCGTGGCTTTGGCCGAGGTGCTGGCCAAGGAGCTGCGGACGCACGAGATCGGCGTGTCGGTCCTGTGCCCCATGCGGGTGGCGACGGCCATCGGCACCAGCGAGCGCAACCGACCGGCCGAGCTCGGCGGGCCCGAGGCGAGCCCGAGGGTGCCCGACCAGGACGAGGGCAACCAGGAGCTGGCGGGCCGGGTCCTGGCCGTCGAGGACGTCGCCGCTCGAGTCGTTGCCGCGGTCAAGGCCAACGAGCTCTACGTGCTCCCCCACGACGAGAGCCGCGAGGCGATCCGCCGCCGCTTCGCTCGCATCGAGCGCAGCTTCGATCGCGCGCCCGGCTGAGCGCGGAGGCTGCCACACGAACCGACGCCCATGGCGGTCTGAGAGGGGCCGCTCAGGCTGTTGGCGGGTGAGGGCTGAGGCGCTCGATGACCACTGCCGGTGGGGCTCGCTCGGCCAGGCGCACGACCCCGAGCGCGCCCGTGAGCACGGCGCCGGGGTGCAGCACCGAGCGGCCGACGGCGGCCACCTTGCGGTCACGCTCGACGATGGCTTGGGCTCGCGGCGCGGCCGGCAGCGCCACCAGCTTGGTGGCGGCATCCCAGGCGCCACGGCGAGCCGTCTCCAGGCTCCATCCGATCAGAGCACCGTCCACCTCGGCGCCGAACCGGTCGGCGAGGCGGAGCCACGGCGACAGCCCCTCCACATCGGTGCGAAAGCCATCGACGAGACCGCCCAGGAGATCGTTGATCGCCTCGAAGTCCGGGCGCAGGGTGAGGAGGGTCTCCGGGGTACCGGCCAGGTCAGCAGCCACCACGGCAAGGTCGAGGTTGATGTGGGCGTTCATCCCGAGCAGCAGGTGCTGGAGGATGACCGGGCGCCAGCGTCTCGTGGCCTCGAGGGTCACCAACCAGCTCTCGGTCACTGGTTGGCCCGCACGCCATGCCGAGTGCGCATCGAGGTAGCGGGCGGCAAAGGCGACGACGAAGCGTTCCATCCGGGCGTTGTCGACGAAGCCGCCCGCCGCAGCACGGGCCGTCACCGCAGCCGTGACCCGCAGGTACATCGCCGCGAAGTAGCCGTCTCGCTCACCGTTCGCGGTGATCGAACGGAGTGCCCCGATGGTGTCGTCGATCGTGGACGGGATCGGCAGTTCGGTCACGGGTGCATCTTGGCTGGTCGGGCCGCTCCAGCTCGACGAGGCCTGGTATCAGATCGTCTCGGGCCGAGGTAGGTCCGACCCGTCATGGGCTTCCACCACGTCCTCGGCTTGCGGCTCGACGGGTGCTTCCAGGTCGGCGAAGGCAACGGGCAGCGGCTCGACGGGTGCTTCCAGGTCGGCGAAGGCAACGGGCAGCGGCGCGTCGGTGTGCTCCAGCGGTTCAAAGCCGAGCGGTGGGGCCTCGCTCCAGCCACCGCGGTGCACGACCTCGGCGAGCTCGCGGCGCGGTCGGGACGCCGACAGGCCGGACTCCTCGGGCAGCGGGTGTCCGAGCGCCACCGCGCCGATGAGCTCGAAATCGTCGGGCACGCCAAGGGTGTCGAGCAGCCGATCAGCCCCCCGGAACACCCCGAAGAAGAGCGCCCCGAGCCCGACGTCCTCGGCGGCCAGCAACAGCAGCATCGTGGCAAAGGCGGTGTCGACCTGCCAGTACGGCACGGGCCAGCGCCCGGCATCGGCCAGCCCGGTCGATGCCTTGTCCGGCTCGGCGTAGCGACTCGTGTAGGCCCCACGATCGGCCAGGGGCAGCACGATCACCGGAGCGTCCAGCAGCCGCTGCCATCGGAAGCCGGCGCGACGCTCGACCGGCAGCGTGGCGTCCCAGAACTTGGCGGTGTCGGCCCCTTCGAGCACCACGAACGCCCAGCCCTGGCTGTTCCCGGCGCTCGGCGCCCGGCGGGCGGCGTCCAGCACGCGGTCGACCACGTCGGTGTCGACCGGGCGCGCCTCGAATGCACGCGACATCCGCCGCCGGCGGACGAGATCCCAGAAGTCCACCGCTAGTGGAGCTGACCGAGCTTCAAGAGGTCCTCGGCCATGACCCAGCCACAGGCCACCAGCGCATCACCCTTGGCCGGCTTGAGCCCCTTGAACAGGGCGACGACGTCGGGATCGATCGACTCGGGCTTGAGCGACTCGTGGTCGAGGTGGCAGGCCAACGCGCCGTTGCCCTTGACCTGGAAGGTCTGCTCGTCGTAGGTGCCTTCGATGGCGAAGCGCTTGGCCAGCCGCCGCCCCCACGCCCGCTCCTCGCCAACGGCCTTGTGCCCCGGGCGAGGGACGACATCGGAGAGCTGCTTGAACCCCTCGAAGCCCGACGCCGTGGCGAACCGGGTGCCGATGAGCACGTCCTCGTCGGGGAAGGCCATCAGTGCCCGGTGGTAGGCCTCGCCCATGAGCCGCTTGAGCACCGAGTCGCGCTTGGAGGTGCGGCGCACCGACATCAGCCCGAGGAGCACACACGGCGTGCCGCCGATGCGCTCGAGGGTGGAGAACGTGTAGCCGTGCAGCTTGCCGTCGACGCGGGCCGACGTGCTGAGCACCCAGCCTTCCTTGGCTTTCGAGAGCAGTCCGATCTCGAAGCCGCCTGGCCCGCCCGCGGCCATGTCGGCCAGCTCGGCAAGGTCGGCGTCGTTGAGCGCCGTGCAGTCCTTGGTGTCAACTTGGATCGTCATCTGCTGACAGCCCCCGGGGGAAGTCGGACATCGTCGCCCACGATGTTGTCTCTGCGGTGCATCACGACACCCTGGCGAGGGGTGGCCCCAACGACGTGAACGTCCCATTTTGCCACCATTGCGACCCAGACCGGAACCGGCCCCCCAGATCGTGGTGCGCGGCTCACCCGATGACCGCGTCGACACCGAGCTCAGCCCGCAGTTCGCCCGCCACTCGGGCGTAGTCGACGCAGTACTCGTCGGTCAGTCGCAGCACCTGGGAACCGACGTGGAGGAACACCTGGGAGTCGCCAGGATGGTCACGCAGGATGCGCTGCAAAGTGGCGATCACTTGCTCGCTGACCGAGGTGGGCGCCAGCTTCAGGCGCAGCGGCGGGGCCCCATCGGTGATGCCGTCAAAGACCGTGATGTCGTGGCAGATGAGCTTCGGGGCGTCGTCGCGGCCGTCGACCCGGGCCCTCACCACGACCACCGCGTCGTCGGCCAGCTTGTAGCCCTGCTCCGCCATCGTCTTCGGAAAGACCATGACCTCGCACGACGACTGCAGGTCCTCGAGGGTGAACACCGCCATCAGGTCGCCGCGCTTGGTGTACTTGCGCTGAAGCCCCGTGATGACCCCGCCGACGAGCACGCTGTCGCCATCGGCGCGCTCGGTGAGGTCGCTGATCTGGGTGTCGGTGCGCCGGCGTAGCGCGTGCTCGGCACCCATCAGAGGGTGGTCGCTCACGTACAGCCCGAGCATCTCCTTTTCGAACGCCAGGCGCTGGGCCTTGTCGAACTCGACGTTGGGGATCGCCACTCGCTCGTCGAACACCGGAGCATCGGTGGCGCCGCTGGGCGAGCCAAGGTCGCCGAACAGGCTCATGACGCCCTGGTCGCGCTCACGGCGCTTGCTGAGTGCGATGTCGACCATCTGCTCGAAAACCGACCGCAGGCCCTTGCGGGGGTGGCCGAGGGCATCGAAGGCGCCGGCCTTGATCAGCGACTCGATGGCTCGCTTGTTGAGCACGGTCGGATCGACCCGGCCGACGAAGTCGTCGAAGCCGGCAAAAGGCCCATTGGCATCGCGCTCGGCCACGATCCGCTCGACGATCCCCTCGCCCACGTTGCGCACGGCGGAGAGCCCGAACGGGATCACGCCGGGGCACCCGACGGGCAGGACCGTGCCCGCCGGGGCCGACTGCGGGGCAAGGGCGATGAAGTCCGAGGCCGAGAGGTTGACGTCGGGGTTGAGCACCTTGATGCCCATCGAACGGCACTCGGCGAGGTAGACGGCCGCCTTCTCGAGGCTGGCCTTCACGCTCGTGAGGAGGCACGAGAAGTACTCGACCGGGTGGTGGGCCTTCAGGTAGGCGGTCTGGTAGGCGACCAGGCCGTAGCCGTAGGCGTGGCTCTTGTTGAACGCGTAGTCGGCGAACGGCTCGATGATGTCGAACAGCTGCGTGCCGAGCTCGGCCCCGTAGCCCTTGCTGTCGCAGCCGGCCACGAACTTCTCCCGCTCGACCACGATGAGCTTGCGATCCTTCTTCGAGCAGGCCTTACGAAGGTTGTCGGCTTCGGCCAGGGAGTAGCCGGCGCAGAGCTGGGCGACCCGCATGACCGACTCTTGGTAGATCATGAGGCCGTAGGTGTCGCCGAGGACCTGTTCGAGGTCGGCGTGCAGGTAGGTGATGGGCTTGCGGCCGTTCTTGCGATCGGCGTAGTCGTTGTGCATGTTGGCCGCCATGGGGCCGGGCCGGTAGAGCGCGACGAGCGCTGACACGTCCTCGAACGAGGTCGGGGCCAGCGACCGCATCAGCGAGCGCATCGGGCCACCTTCCAACTGGAACACCCCGATGCTGTCGCCCTTGCGCAGCAGCTCGAACGTGGCCGCGTCGTCGAGGGGGACGGCGTCGATGTCGAAGGTGGGGTCGGTGGAGGCCCGCACCATGCGGACGGTGTCCTCCATGACGTCGAGGTTGCGCAGGCCGAGGAAGTCCATCTTCAGCAGGCCGAGGTCCTCGACGCCGTGCATCTCGTACTGCGTGACCACGGGGGCGTTTGCAGGGTCCTGCCCGCTCTCGGGCTTGCGCTGGATGGGGAGGTAGGTGGTGAGCGGCTCCTTGGTGATCACCACCGCGGCGGCGTGGATGCCGTCCTGTCGGCGCAGGCCCTCGAGGCCCTTGGCCACGTCAACGACCTGGCGGACGTCGGCATCGGCCTCGTACATCGCGCGGAGGTCCGCCGCCGCCTTGAAGCCGTCCTCGTGCTTCGGGTCGAGCTCGAGGCAGGCCGCCAGCGGGGTGTCGCGCCCCATGATGAGCGCCGGCATGGCCTTGGCCACCTTGTCGCCGACAGCGTAGGGGTAGCCGAGGACGCGGGCCGCGTCTCGAACTGCGGCCCGGGCCTTGATGGTCGAGAACGTGACGATCTGGGCGACGTGGTCACGTCCGTAGGTCTCGGCCGCGTAGCGGATCATCTCGTCTCGGTATCGGGAGTCGAAGTCCATGTCGATGTCGGGCATCGAGACGCGGCTCGGGTTGAGGAACCGTTCGAACAGCAGGTCGTAGCGGATGGGGTCGAGATCGGTGATGCGGAGGCTGTAGGCGACCGCGCAGCCCGCCGCGCTACCTCGGCCAGGCCCCACGCGGATGTCGGAGTCACGGGCGTGGCGGATCAGGTCCCACACGATGAGGAAGTACGAGCTGAAGCCCATGTCGTCGATCACGCGCAGCTCGTAGGCCAGCCGTTCGACCACCGCGGGCGGAAGCGCCTCCCCCCAGCGGGCCTTGGCCCCCTCGATGGTCAGGTGGCGGAGGTAGTCGGTGTCAGTCGTGAACCCCGCCGGCAACGGGAACGACGGCAGCTGCGGCTTGCCGAACTCGATCGTGACGTCGGCCCGCTCGGCGATGAGCAAGGTGTTGTCGCAGGCGTCGGGCCGTTCGGCGAAGAGCCGGCGCATCTCGGTGGCGCTCTTCAAGTAGTGCTGGTCACCTTCGAACTTGAACCGCTTCGGGTCGCTCATGAGCGCCCCCGTCTGCACGCACAGCAGCGCGTCGTGGGCGACGTGGTCGTGCTGGTGGGTGTAGTGCAGGTCGTTGGTGGCCAGCACCGGGGCGCCGATTCGAGCCGCGATCTCGAGCAGCTTGGGGTTGGTGTCGCGCTGGGCCTGCAGCCCGTGGTCTTGCAGCTCGACGAACAGGTTTCCCGGGCCGAAGATGTCCTGCAGTCGCGCCGCGTGCTCGGTGGCTCTCGTCTCGTCGCCCCGCAGGAGGGCCTGCAGCACGTGGCCGCCGAGGCACCCGGTGGTGGCGATCAGGCCCTCGCTGTGGCGGGCCAGCAGGTCCCAGTCCATGCGGGGCTTGTAGTAGTAGCCCTCGAGGAAGGCGAGGCTGGCGAGCTGGATGAGGTTGCGGTACCCGGCATCGGTCTCGGCCAGCAGTGTGAGGTGGTAGTAGAGCTTCTGGCCGCCCTCGGTGTCGCCGCCGGAGTCATCGAGGCGACCCCGCCGGCTCGGCCGCTCGGACCGGTGCTCGTGGGCGAGGTACGCCTCGGTGCCGAGCACCGGCTTGATCCCCTTGGCCACGCACGCCTTGTAGAACTCGAGGACGCCGTACATGTTGCCGTGGTCGGTGATGCCGATCGCCGGTTGGCCGTCGGCGATGGCGGCATCGATCACCTCGTCGACGCGCGCGGCTCCGTCGAGCATCGAGTACTCGGTGTGGACGTGAAGGTGGGTGAACGACTCCCCCACGACGGCTCCTCCAGCGGCTGTCCACAGCCTGTGGACGGGTTACAACGATGTGGTTTGCAACCCTAACGGATCTGAACGACCGGCCGATCCGACCCCCAGCGCGCATCGGCGGTCAGCACCGGGCCACCGACCCGATCACCGAGGGCCAGGCACAGGCGATCACCGAGGGACAGGCCATCGCCGGGCGCCCAACGCTGCGCGGCGCGCTCCGCGTCCTCGGCCGTGACCGGCTCGACCCGCAACCCGTAGGACAGGAGCACCCCCCTTGCCGCCGCCCAGCTCGCTCCGGCCGACCCAACCTTCTGGGCCACCTCGCTCCAGTTGGCCGCTCCGCAGCACGACGCTCCCGTCAAGGCTTGTTCCACCAGCTCGGCCCCGGCCTCACCTTGCAAGAAGGCCAGCAACGCCGACGCATCGAACACGGTCACCGGAGATCGTCGACCTCGCGCCGCCTCTCGGCGATCAGCTCGCCGACGAGGTCGTGTCCCCGTAGCTCGGCCCGAACATGGGCGAGCGCCTGCTCACGGGTGAGCACGAGCACGCCACCTTCGGACTCGATCAGCACCAGCGCCGCCCCGGCGCTGAGCCCTGCGCGTTCCCGTAGCTCGGCCGGGATGACGAGTCGACCTCGATCTCCCATGGTCGTGACGTACGTCCCACTCATGACCCGAACGTACCACTTGGAGCGGTGATGTGGGATCCGTACCTACAGATAGGTACCGGGGCGGTCGGACTCGGGCTGGGGGCCGGGCGGGAGCTGACCGCGCATCTGCTCGAGCTGCTGGCGAGCCGCGAGCTGCTGGGCGAACAGCGTGGCCTGAATGCCGTGGAACAGGCCCTCGAGCCAGCCCACGAGCTGTGCCTGCGCCACCCGCAGCTCGGCGTCGCTCGGCACCCAGCCGTCGGGAAACGGGGGGGCCATGCGCCGCAGCTCCGCCTGGAGGTCGGGGGACAGTGCCTTGGCCAGCTCGTTGACCGACTCGTCGTAGATGGCCCGAAGTCGAACGCGGCTGGCCTCGTCGAGGGGCGCGGCCCGCACCTCGTCGAGCAGCTGCTTCACCATCGAGCCGATCCGCATGACCTTGGCCGGCTGATCGACGGACTCTGTCGCTTCCGGTTCGATGGGGCCGGCGCCGGGCTCGATCAGCTCGCCGTGCTCGATGGGGGTCGTCGGGTCGGACATGGTGTGGTGCCTCCGAGGCGGGGGTCAGGTACGGGGTGCGGCGAGATCAGCGCGACGGCGCGGCCAGCAACGGCACGAGCATCTCTTCGGCAGTGATGGAGCCATGGCGGGAGATGAGCTCGAACGGGCCCGTGTCGGCAGGATCGTCGAAGCTCACCGGGCCACGAGCGACGAGGGCGACGTCGCCGAGGCGACCAGCGGCGGCATGGGTGAGCACCGGCCCGAGCCACTGCTCGTCGCGCACCTGCTCGACCGGTACCACCCAGGCCTCGCCACCGTGAGCCTCGCTCGCCGCGGCTAGCAGATCGGCGGCCGTGCCCGGGAGGGCGTGGAGCCAGCGGAAGCGGCCCTCGCCCGACTGGCCCTTCAGGAGTCCACCGACCGCCGGCCCCAGGCGTCGGATCCGACCGCCGACGTCGACCTGGCCGTGATCGGCGGTGACGAGCAGCACCGCTCCGTCCGGGAGCACACCGAGCAGATCGCCCACCAACCGGTCCGTGTGAGCGATCTCGGCCGCGAAGTGCTCGCCCAGGCCGTACTCGTGGGCGACCTTGTCGACACCGTCGTAGTAGGCGTAGACGAACGGCTCACCCGCCGCCATCAGACGACGCACCTCGACCACGAGCGTGGACGTCGTGCGGTAGCCGACGTGGCGGGCGCCCCGCAGGTGGGCTTCGGTGAAGCCCGACTGCGCGAACTCGGCCCGCGCCACGACCGGTGTGGCCGAGCCGAGGAAGGCCGGCACCGGCTGGAACGTGGAGGGGCGGATGCGGCGGCGGGCATCGCCGGTGGCGGTCGACCAGCGCAGCACGTTGAGCACCTCGCCCCGGACCTCGATGCGATAGCCGACCACGCCGTGCTCGGACGGGGGCAGACCGGTGGCGATCGACGTGAGGGCGGTCGCCGTCGTGGACGGCACCACGGTGGTGATCGGACCACCGTGCATGGCCGCCATCGTGGGCGCCACCGTGCTCAGTCGTTGCAGCTGCAACCATCCCAGACCGTCGAGCACGAGCAGCACCACCTGGCGGGCACCGGTGACCGGGGCGGGCATCCACGACGGGAGCGGGGCCGACGACGCCGGTCGAAGGAGGGCCGGCACGATGTGGGTGGTGCACGCGCCCGAGTAGTCGGGCAACACCGCTGACTCGTCAAGCGCCTCCTCCACGGCTGGGTAGTCCACCACCTCGTCGGGCCCGGTGCACAACCCTCCCGACGTCCGGCCGTACGATGCCGCGCCGTGAGGGTCTCGACCAGAGGTGACTACGCCAGCCGGGCACTGCTGTCGTTGTCCCTCCACACCGGCGACGGCCCCACGAGCGTGCGCGACATCGCCGAGCGCACCGGCCTCCCCCAGCCCTACCTCGAGCAGATCCTGCTGGCGCTGAAGGGTGCCGGCCTCGTGCGGTCGAAGCGCGGCGTCGGTGGCGGGTACGTCCTGGCCCGACCGACGTCGGAGATCCGCCTGTCCGAGATCGTGAGCGCTGTTGACGGCCCGATCACCGTCGGCGACTTCGGTGTGCCCCATCAGGACGGCGCCTGCGACCACGAGGGCCAGTGCGTGCTGCTGGCCATCTGGAACGACGTCGGCGATCACATGCGCCGCCACCTCGACGGCTACACGCTGGCTGACATCGCCGAGATGGCCCAGGGGCGCCTGCCCTGGCCGCCACCCTCCGACCACCACCGCTGAGCCGGCGGGCCGCCGGTCAGATGATGGGCGGATCGGTGATCTTCAGGAGCTGCTTGCCGAGGTTGCGTCCTTCGAACAGGCGGCGCAGCGTGGCGGGCGCGTGCTCGAGCCCCTCCTGGATGTCCTCCTCGTAGTGGATCAGCCCATCGTGGACCCAGACGGCCAGCGCCCCGACGGCCTCGGCCCATCGGTCGAGGTAGTCGATGACGATGAAGCCCTCCATGCGGGCCCGCATGATGACGAGCTGCATGTAGTTGCGGGGCCCCGGCGGCAACTCGACGGCGTTGTAGGACGAGATGCCCCCACACAGCACGACCCGTGCTCGCATCGCCAGGTTGTTCAGCGCCGCCTCGAGGATCGGGCCACCGACGTTGTCGAAGAACACGTCGACGCCGTTGGGAGCCTCGGCTCGGATGCGGGCCTCGACGTCGTCGGACTTGTAGTCGATGGCGGCATCGAACCCGCCCCGCTCGACCAGCCACGCGCACTTGTCGGCCCCGCCCGCGATGCCGATCACGCGCCCGGCACCCTTGATCTTGGCGACCTGGCCGGCGACGCTGCCCGTCGCTCCCGCCGCCCCGCTCACCAGCACCGTGCAACCCGGCGTCGGCTGACCGAGGTCGAGCATGCCGAAGTAGGCCGTCACACCGGTGACGCCGAAGACGCCGAGCACCGCCTTCGGGTCGATGCCGGCCGGCACCTTCTGCACCGGCCCCATCGCCGTCATGCCGTTGCTCACGACCCAGTCCTGCCAACCGAACAGGCCGCTCACGAACTCGCCCGGCACGAACCCCGGGTGCCTCGACTCGACCACCTGGCCGACACCGCTGGCCCGCATGACCTCGCCGATGGCGACCGGTGGCACGTAGCTCTCGACCGGGTTCAGCCACCCACGCTGGGTCGGGTCGAAGCTCAGCCACAGGTTGCGGATGAGCAACTGGCCCTCGTCGAGCGGCGCCACCGGCTCGACGCGGAGCTCGAAGTCGGAGTCAGCGACGTCGCCCACGGGTCGGCGGGCGAGCAGGAGCTGGCGGTTCGTGCGCTCGGTCATGGCGGTCGACGCTAACGGGACCGGTCGCCCGGCGACGGGTCCGAGGTCAGCTCAGGCTGGCGCGCACCGCGGCCATGTCGGCGGCGATCGGCGAGTCGAACGACATCTGCTCGCCGGTACCGGGATGCACGAAGGCGAGCCGTGCGGCATGGAGCATCGGGCGGTTGACCACCACCGTGAGCCCCGACCGCGGTCCGCCGTAGCTGAGGTCGCCCACCACGGGATGGTCGATGGCGGCGAGGTGGACCCGGATCTGATGGGTCCGGCCCGTCTCGAGCGAGCAGCGCAGCTCGGCCACCGGCACCGGCTCGGAGAACGCCGCGGTGACCCGGTAGCGGGTGCGAGCCTCGCGCCCGCCCACGGTGACGGCCATCTTGGTGGGCTCGCGCTGTGAGCGGCCGAGCGGCGCGTCGATGAGCCCTGCCGTTGACTCGGGGACGCCCCACACCAGCGCGAGGTACTCGCGGGTCACCGTGCGGGCCGACAGTGCCGCCACGAGCGCGTCGTAGGCGCGGTCGGATCGGGCCACGACGAGCAATCCCGATGTGCCCGCATCGAGTCGGTGCACGATGCCGGGCCGGGCGGGGTCGCCGACGGTGGCCAGCTCGGGGTAGCGCGCCAAGAGCCCGTTGACGAGCGTCCCCGTGGGGTTGCCACTACCGGGGTGAACGACGAGCCCGACCGGCTTGTCGACCACGATGACGTCATCGTCCGCGTAGACCACCGGCACCACGACGGCCGAGTCGGCCTCCGGAGCAGCTACCCCTCTGGGCAGCGCGTCATCAATGGCCAGCTCGTCGCCGGCGGCCACGCGCTGCTTGCCGGCGATGACGACTTGGTCGTCGAGGCGGACGTGACCGCCGGCGACGAGCGCGGCAGCGTGGGCGCGACTGCACCCGAGGACCAGCGCTACCACTCGATCGGTCCGCTCGCCGTCAAGGGCGAGTGGAACCTCCTCGATCACGCGGAGAACCTCATGCCGACGTCTCGCTGGACACGCTGGCCGAAGGCTGGGGAGCAGCCTTGCTGCGGCGCTCGGCCCGGAAGGCCGACCAGAGCAGCAGGGCACCACCGATGTTGATGGCCATGTCGGCGACGTTGAACACGGGGAACCACTGGAAGTCGATGAAGTCCACGACGTGACCCTGGAGGAACCCGCCGCCTCCGTCTCGGAGCAGGCGATCGACCACGTTGCCGACGGCCCCACCGACGACGAGCCCGGCCGCGACCGCGCCCAGGCGGCTCGCTCCCTGGCGCATCGACACCAGGAGCGCCACGATGACCCCGAGGGCGACGACGCCGATCACGGGCCCCAGGCCGCGACCCTGGCTGAAGGCCATGCCGCTGTTGAACACCAAGTTGAGCTGCAGCGTCCAGATGACGTGAATCGTCTGGTCATCGAGGTTGTTGACCGCCCAGCTCTTGGTGAGCTGGTCGACGACCACGACGAGGGCGGCCACGAGCAGGCTGAGCCGGAGCCCACCCGCCCGGCCCGGTCCGCTCATCGACGGGCGCCCAGCCCGCCCACGCGCTCCTCGACCAGCTCGATCGCCCACGGGATGGCCCTCAGGCGCTCGCGCGGGATCGGCCGCCCCGAGATGAGCGAGTAGCCGTAGGTGCCCTCCTTGACGCGGGCGAGCGCAGCGTCGATCGACTGGACCGTCTCACGAGCCTGAGCCGACAGCGCGAGATCCCGGTGGCGCTCGACCACGAGCGAGTCTCCCTCACCCGACTCGTCGTCGAACTGCACGTCGCCGGGATCGAGGTCCTGCATCAGGGCGTCCGCTTCTGCCTCGAGGCGATCAGCGGCCCCGGTGAGCTTGCCGCGCTCCTCCATCAGGAGCTTGGACTGAGCGTCGAGGAACTTCGCGTCGAAATGACCACCCTTGCGCTCGATCACCGGGGACGAGGCGGCGGCCTTCGCCGCCGGGGCCTTCGTGGCCGCCACTGCCTTGGCGGCCGGCGCCGGCGCAGCAGCCTTCGCCGGGGCGGGGGCGGCCTTGCTCGCCGCCTTGGCGGGCGCTGCGGCCTTGCTCGCCCCAGCCTTCGCTGCCACCGGCGCGGCGGGGGCGACGCCCTTGCTGGCGGTCTTGGCCGGCGGGGACTTCGCGACCGTGGCCTTGGCCGGAGCGGCAACCGTGGTGGCGGGGGCCGGCTTGGAGGGGGCCGCCGCCTTCGCGCCTGCCGTTGCCTTCTTCGCCGCTGGGGCGGGAGGGGCAGGGGTCTTCTTCGCGGGGGTGGCCATTGGGGGTCCTCTCAGGGCCGGTGAAGCGGGGAATGGTAGGCGGGGCGATCAGTGGGTTCAACGACGACGGGCGGACTTGCCCGGCTGGGTGGCGGCTCGCTCGAGCACATCGTCGAGTCGGTCGGGAAAGCCGTCGGGATCGACACCGACAAGCCGGAACCGCTTCGAGCGGCTCGTGGCCCCGGACACGAGGACGACGTCGGAGGCGCGAAGGCCGAGCTCGTCGGCGAGGAGCTTGGCCAACGCGTCGTTCGCGCGGCCCCCTTCGGGGGGTGCGCCCACTGACACCTTCACGGCGTCGCCGTGGCGACCACCGATGGCCGACCGACCAGCCCCGGCGTGCGCGTGCACGCGCAGCACCACGGCCCCATCGACGACATCGAACAGCTCTGTCATGGTTGGCTCACCTTCGTCACCTTGATCTCGATCTCGATCCCATCGCCGACGACCGCGGTCGGACCAACAGGGGTGTTGCCCGCCACGATCACTGCGATGGCGCTGGACAGCACCTCGCCGGCCACGAAAGCCTCGTGCGCAGCAACGGCATCGGACACTGCCTGCGGACCCTTGATCAGGACCGTGATGCGGTCGCTCACGTCGAGGCCCGCCTCGCGACGGGCAAGTTGCACGGCACGGATCACGTCGCGGGCAAGGCCCTCGGCCTCGAGCTCGGGCGTCAGGTCGGTGTCGAGCACCACCACGCCCACACCACCGGCGAGGGTGGTGCTGCGCTCGATGTCGAGGGGGACGAGCCGCAGCTCGTACTCGCCCGGTTCGAGCTCGATGCCGCCGGCCACGACACGGCCGTCCTGCTCGACCCACTCGCCACGCTTGACCGCACCGATCACCTGCTGAGTCTGCTTGCCGAGTCGCGGGCCGAGCACCGCAGGCACGACCTGGAGCACCGACGAGCAACTGGCGCCGAGATCCTCGGTGAGCACGAGCTCGCGCACGTTCACCTCGTCGCGCACGATCGCCGCAAACGGCTCGAGCGCCGCGGCATCGGGAGCGGCCACCGTCAACGACATCAGGGGCAGACGCACCCGGAGGCCCGCGGCCTTGCGCACGCTGAGCGCGGCTGAGCACACCTCGCGGACCCGGTCCATGGTGACCACCAGCGCCGGATCCGGGGGCAGCGCGTCAGCGTCGGGCCAGTCGGTCAGGTGGACGCTTCGCTCGCTGGTCAGGCCCTGGAAGATCGACTCGGTGATCATCGGCAGCAGTGGCGCCGCCACCTGGCAGACGACCCGGAGCGCGCTCGACAACGTGTCGAACGCGTCGGCCTCGCCCGCCCAGAACCGCTCGCGGCTGCGGCGGATGTACCAGTTGGTGAGCACGTCGAGGAACGCCCGGACCTTGGCACACGCGCCGTACAGGTCGTACGCGTCCATGGCCACCGTCGTGTCGACGACGAGGTCGTGCAGCTTGGCCAGGAGGTACCGATCGAGCACGCCCGTCTGATCGGTCCGGAACCTTGCCTGATAGCCGTCGGCGTTGGCGTAGAGCGTGAAGAAGTACCAGGCGTTCCACAGCGGGTTGACGACCTGGCGGACGGCTTCGCGCACCCCGGCTTCGGTGACGATGAAGTCACCACCGCGCAGCACAGGCGAGCCGAGCAGGAACCAGCGCATCGCGTCGGCGCCGTACGTGTCGTACATCTCGTACGGGTCCGGGTAGTTGCGGAGGCTCTTGGACATCTTCTGGCCATCGCTGCCGAGGACGATGCCGTGGGCCACGCAGGCGCGAAACGCCGGCCGATCGAACAGCGCGGTGGCCAAGACGTGGAGCGTGTAGAACCAGCCGCGGAGCTGACCGTTGTACTCGACGATGAAGTCGCCCGGGTAGTGGTGCTCGAACCACTCGCGGTGCTCGAACGGGTAGTGCACTTGGGCAAAGGGCATCGAGCCGCTCTCGAACCAGCAGTCAAGCGTCTCGGGAACCCTGCGCATGGTCGAGCGGCCCGTGGGGTCGTCGGGGTTCGGGCGGACGAGCTCGTCGACCATCGGCCGGTGGAGATCGGTCACCTCGACGCCGAAGTCACGCTCGAGCTCGGCCAGCGAGCCATACACGTCGATGCGCGGGTAGGCGGGATCGTCGCTGCGCCACACCGGGATGGGCGAGCCCCAGAACCGGTTGCGGCTGATCGACCAGTCGCGGGCGTTGGCCAGCCACTTGCCAAAGGAGCCGTCACGGACGTGCTCGGGGACCCAGTTGATCTGCTGGTTGAGCACGAGCATCCGCTCCTTGACAGCGGTGACCTTGACGAACCAGCTCGACACCGCCTTGTAGACCAGCGGCGTGCCACTGCGCCAGCAGTGCGGGTAGGGGTGGTCGTAGCTGTCGTGGCGAACGAGGTGCCCCATGTCGCGAAGCGCCCTGATGACCGGAGTGTTGGCCTCGAACACCTGGAGGCCTTCGAAGTCGGGGACCTCGGCGGTGAAGCGGGCCCGATCGTCGACCGGGCACACCACGGCGATGCCAGCGTCCTCGCAGGCGCGCTGGTCGTCTTCGCCGAAACCAGGCGCCAGGTGGACGACTCCGCTGCCGTCCTCGGTGGTGACGAAGTCGGCCCCGAGGATGACGAAGGCGCCCGGTGCGTCGGCGAAGTACGAGAACAGCGGCGTGTAGCGCCTCCCCACGAGGTCAGCACCCAGCACGCTGCCGACCCGCTCAGCCTGGGCGAGCTGTGCTTCGTAGGCGCCGATTCGGTCCTCGCCGACGAGGTAGCGATGGCCACCCTCCTCGAACACCGCGTAGGTGATGTCAGACCCGACAGCGAGGGCGAGGTTCGACGGCAGGGTCCATGGCGTCGTTGTCCACACCAAGATGCGCTCGCCCGACTCGAGCTCGAACCACACGGTGACGGCGGGGTCCTGGCGGTCGAGGTACACGTCGTCCATGCGGGTCTCGGTGTTCGACAGCGGCGTCTCACACTCCCAGCAGTACGGGAGCACCTTGTAGCCCTCGTACACCAGGCCCTTGTCCCACAAGGTCTTGAAGGCCCACATGACGCTCTCCATGTAGGGCAGGTCGAGCGTCTTGTAGTCGTTGTCGAAGTCGACCCAGCGGGCCTGACGGTGGACGTAGCGCTCCCACTCGCTCGTGTACTTGAGGACCGAGCTCCGACAGAAGTCGTTGAAGCGGTCGATCCCGAACTCGGTGATGGCAGCGCGACCCGAAACGCCGAGCTGGCGTTCGGCCTCGACCTCGGCGGGCAGGCCGTGGCAGTCCCAGCCGAAGCGGCGCTCGACCCGGCGGCCCCGCATCGTCTGGTAGCGCGGCACGGCGTCCTTGACGAAGCCGGTGAGCAGGTGGCAGTAGTGGGGCAGACCATTGGCGAACGGAGGGCCGTCGTAGAAGACGAACTCGTTGGCGCCGTTCTCGCCCGCCGGTCGCGCCGTGACCGAAGCCTCGAAGGTCGCGTCCTCCCGCCAGCGATCAAGGATGGACTCCTCGAGCTTGGGCAGGTTCGGCTGCGGTTCGACCGCTGGGTACGGCATCGGGGTTCCTTCCTGCGACAAGCACGTGGTCTTGATGCAGGGACGAGGCCGAGGCCCCGCGGTACCACCCCGCTTGGCGGGGCCAAGGGCTCCGCCCACTCGATCGGCTGTGACGGGCCGTCCCGTCCCGCTCTACTGGGGGGCTGATCCGGAGGGATCGACACCTGTTCTTCGGGAGGCTCAGGGGTGATGGCCCCTTCGTCGCCTGTGGGCCGACAGGCTACCGGGCCGGAGCGGTCGCGGGCTGCCTCGTTACCGCGAAACTGCGTTGCCTTGTCGCCCCGTCACCGGCCGAGGACTTCGTCGCGTTGTTGCTGCTCTACGACAACGACGCGACGCAGAGAGTCGACAGGGCGTCAGGCGCGATCGCGACGGGGCTTCCAACGATCGTCCGCGTAGGGACTGGCGTCGAAGAAGCTGTTGACAAGCTCCTGCTCGTCTCGCTCGTGGCCCTCGTCGGCCTCGGCGTCGTCAAACAGGTTGACCTCGCGACGCCGGCTGCTGACCCCGCCCGGCGGGGTCGGTTCGGCCATCGCGGCAAGCAGCTCGGCGACGTCCAGATCGTCATCGAGCTGGGGCGCGGCCTCGGCAACGGGTGCTGACTTGGCAACGGGTGCTGACTTGGCAACAGACGCTGCCTGGGCAACAGACGCAGCCTGGGCAACAGACGCAGCCTCGGCGACGGGTGCTGACTTCGCAACGGGTGCTGACTTGGCAACGGGTGCAGCCTGGGCAACAGACGCAGCCTCGGCAACAGGCTCGGGCTCGGCCTTCACCTCGGACATCACCACGGGCACCACGCCGGTGACCTCCACGGCCGGCTCCTCGACCGGGCCGACCTCGGCGACCGGGCCGACCTCGGCGACCGGGCCGACCTCGGCGACCGCCTGCACGTCGGCCGGTTCGATCCAGACCGGTTCGCCCTCGACTGGCTCGACCGCCAGAACCCCGACAGCCTGCACTTCGACCTGTTCGACAGCGTGAACCCCTACGGCCTGCGCCTCGACTTCGATCGCTTCGGGCGCCGCGGTCGTGAGCACGGCGCCGAGACCACCGAGGTCGTCGGCTGCCGACAAGAGCGCAGCCGACGCAGTGCGAGCCGCCGCGCGCCGCTCGGCGAGCACGCCCTCCAGCGCGGCCACGTCGGCAACCAGGCCACTACGGGTCACCTCGAGCAACGCGACCTCAGCGGCAACGCCCGCAGCGGCGGCATCACGAGAGCGGATCCCTTCCGACTCAGCGTCGGCCAGCAGCTGCGCGGCTCGGACATCGGCCTCGTGCAGTCGCTTCAGCGCCTCCTCCTCGGCCCCGCTCAGGATCGAACGGGCCTCGACGGTGGCCTCGGCAATGGCAGCATCGGCGGTGCGTTGCGCCAGGACGAGCGTGCGGCGGAGGATCTCGGCATCGTCGCCCGCCTCCTTTGCGCTGCGCACAGCAGCATCGTGCTGAGCCACGACGGCCTCGAGCTCTCGCACACGGTGCTCAGCGGCGAGGGCACGGTGCTGTGCCGCGTCCCACGCCCGGGCGATGTCGAGCAGCAGCGCGCGGACCTCGTCGGGGTCAAAACCGCGGCGGCGATTGGTGAACTCGACGGCGGTGACGGCCTTCGGCGTGAGCTCCATGGCAGACCAGGGTAGGGCCGGGGCCTGCGCCGCTCGCGGATGCCCGTTGGACCGTCAGCACTTGAAGATCAGGCCCCGCACGACGATCTGCAGCAGGAGCAAGGCGATGAGCGGAGACAGGTCGAGCGCACCGGTCGCAGGCATGATCCGCCGGATCGGCTGGATCACGGGATCAGTGATGGTGCTGAGGAAGCGGGTCACCATGGCCAGCGCGCTGCTGCCGGACGGGAACCAGCTGAGCACGATCCTCACGATGAACGCGACGATGTAGAAGTTGATCAACTGGCACAGGAGCTCATGCATCGGGGAGGTGGCAGACGACTAGTCGCCCATACCCCGCTCGGTGATGCGCCGCCGCTCCTCAGCCGACACCTCGACGTTGGCCGGCGTGAGCAGGTAGACGCCGTTGGCCACCTTCTCCATCTGCCCGCCAAGGCCGTAGCAGAGCCCACTCGCGAAGTCGATCAGGCGGCGGGACAGATCACGGTCGACGTCCTGCAAGTTCACGATGACCGGCTGGCCTTCCTTGAACTTGTCCGCCACCTCCTGCGCCTGGTTGAACTGCCGAGGCCGCATCGTGTGGGGCTTGGCCGAGCTGCTGGCGGGCACCATGCGCACCGATGAGGGCTGCCGGGAACGAACGGTGACGGCAGGGACGTCTTGCTCGAAGTTCTGCGGAGGACGAGCCATTTGGTTGGTCTCACGATCGCGTGGAGGCTGGGAACGGGCAGGGATGGTGCGCACCGTCCCGATGCCTTCGGCCGGCGGTGAGGACGGGCGCGTCGAACGGGCCGGTGGCCGATCGGGCTCCTGAGGCATGTCGTACTCGTCGTAGTCGTCGTCGGGCCCTAGCCCGAGGTACGTCATCGCCTTCTTCCACATCGACATGCAGCCCTCCTGAGTGCCCGCAGGTTAGTTCCCCCCCGGCCCGCCCGGGCGGCTCCCGAACAGAGCGCTACCAACGCGCACCATCGTTGCACCTTCGACGACCGCGATCTCGAGATCGTCGGTCATCCCCATCGAGCACACCTCGAGGCCGAGGCCGTCGACGAGACCACGCAACAGCCGGAACCCGGGCGCAGCTTCGGCGGGCGCACCGGTGCGCCCGATGGCCATCAGCCCGCGCACATCGAGCCCGAGGCGCCCCCTCATCGCCTCGACCAGGGCGGCCACCTCGCTCGGCGCGCAACCCGCCTTGGTCGGTTCGTCGCTCACGTTCACCTGCACGAGCACGCTCGCCCCCGGCGCCCGGCGCGCGACCTCGTCGGCCAGCGCCAGCCGGTCGATGCTCTGCCACAGCCAGACGTGGGGCGCAAGCGCCCTCACCTTGTTGGTCTGCAGGCGCCCGATGAGGTGCAGACGGGCCCCTGCGGCTCGGACTGCATCGAGCTTCGACAGCGCTTCCTGCGCGTAGTTCTCGCCCACGTCGAGCAGCCCGAGGGACCCGGCGATGGTGATGGCCTCGGGGCCGAAGCCCTTGGTCACGGCCACGATGGTGACCCCGGATCCACCCACGGCGTCAAGCCGGGCCCGTACGACAGCGAGCCGTTCGCCGACCGGCGCGGCATCGAGCGTCACCGTTGCTCCGATCGTTGGATCGCCGGGTCGACGGGCAGCCACACGGCCATCCCTTGACGTTCGCGCTCGCCGCGGGCCCGGTGGCTCCACCAGCGCCCGTCGCAGGCCGTGCAGCCCCCGACATCGGTCACTGGCACGCCTTCGGCGCCGAGCACCGCTCGGACGGCGGCCGGCACGTCCAGCGCGGGTGCACCACGAGCCGTGATGGCGCGCACGCCCTCCCCCCAGCGAGTGGTCAGTCGTACGAGGTCGTCCTCGCCGAACTCGTAGCACTCGGCGTGGATGCAGGGCCCGAGCGTGGCCCTGACATCACGCCCTCCGAGCGCACGCACCGCCGCCACCGTCGCCTCGAGCACGCCGGCTTCGAGGCCCCGCCACCCTGCGTGCGCCACCGCGACCACGTCATTCGCCTCGAGCACCACTGGGGCGCAGTCGCCGACCCACACGCCGAGCGCAACGCCAGGAGCGACGGTCACGAGCGCGTCGCCCTGCCATCCGCGACCCTCGCCGGGTGTGACCACCTCGACGACGTCGGCGCCGTGGACCTCGTCGAGCCAGGTGACCGGCACGCCCCCGGTGATCGCCGACCATCGCTGGGCGAGCGTCTCGGCATCGACGACGTCGGCGTTGAGGTCGCCGTCGAGGCGGGTGGTGAGGCGAACCCTCGCGCCGATGGCGGGACCGCCTACTTCAGGAAGGAGGGCACGTCGAAGTCGTCATCGCCACCATCAGCCAACGGATCCTCGTCGTCGTCGACGGCGAACAGGTCCTTGGTCGTGGATCGCTCGGGCTTGTCGGCCGGGCGCGCTCCGGCACCGCCCTTCGGACCATCCCAGCGGTCGAAGCCAGCGGCGATGACGGTGACGCGAACCTCGTCACCCATCTCGTCGTCGATGACGGCACCGAAGATGATGTTGGCGTCCTGATGTGCCACGCCGTGGATGATCTCGGCAGCGGCGTTGACCTCGAACAAACCAAGGTTCGACGGGCCTGAGATGTTGAGAAGGATGCCTCGGGCACCATCGATGGCTGCCTCGAGCAGCGGGCTGCTGATGGCGGCCTTGGCCGCGACGACCGAACGGTTCTCGCCACTCGCCTGGCCGATGCCCATGAGCGCTGACCCAGCGTTGGTCATGATCATCTTGACGTCGGCGAAGTCGGTGTTGATGAGCCCGGGGGTCGTGATGAGGGTGGTGATGCCCGACACGCCCTGGAGCAGCACCTCGTCGGCCATCTTGAACGCGTTGAGCACCGAGGTCTTCTCGTTCGACACCGTGAGCAGGCGGTCGTTCGGGATCACGATGAGGGTGTCGACCTTCTCCTTGAGCCGCTGGATGCCCTGCTCGGCCTGCACGGCCCGCCGACGGCCCTCGAACGCGAACGGCCGGGTCACCACACCGATGGTGAGCGCCCCCATGTTCTTCGCGATCTCGGCGATGACCGGTGCTCCACCGGTCCCGGTGCCGCCGCCCTTGCCTGCGGTGATGAAGACCATGTCGGCGCCCTTGAGCGCCTCCTCGATCTCTTCGCGGTGCGACTCGGCAGCCATGCGGCCGACCTCAGGATCGCTGCCGGCGCCGAGCCCCCGCGTGAGCTCACGACCGATGTCGAGCTTCACGTCGGCATCGCTCATCAGCAACGCTTGCGCGTCGGTGTTGACAGCCAGGAACTCGACCCCCTTGAGCCCGGCGTCGATCATGCGGTTGACCGCGTTGACACCGCCGCCGCCGACGCCAACGACCTTGATGACGGCCAGATAGTTCTGGGGCGAGGCAGCCATGGTTGACCTCCGGGTCAGGGCTTGGAGCAATGGGACGATGAAAGCGACGTGACTGCCGCCAGCGGCAACCTTCGACCAGAGGTCGAGGGTTGCGCCCTCACCGTGGACGAACGAGAGAGGTTGTACCGGTAGTGCACCGTGAAGGTCAAGGAGGAGCCTGCGGAAACCACCATCATGGCTTGGTCCCGACGGCTGGTGCACCCCCCGATGCCACTGCATCGGCGCTGCGCACGACCGGTGCGTCCGGCGCTCGCAGGTCGATGATGCCGACCTTGGCCGGATCGAGCTGACGAAGCAGAGGAAGGAGCGCCAGCAGCTGCGCGTCAGGGCTCGATGCTTGACCGAGCTCGACGGTGCCGTTGGGTGTGAGCGCCAGAACGACGTCGCCCCTGTCGCTGACCTGCACCTCTGCGATGCGGAGCCGGAGCTCGGCGGGCAGCGCTGCGGCGAGCCGCACGGCCGGGCTCATGAACACCGGGAGCGACCCTCCAGGCGCCGGCGAGTCGACCGTGGCTCGCACCACCGCGAAGTCGGCGGGCTGGCCGTCGATCACGGTGACGACGCGCCCCGTGCCATCGACCAGCGCCCACTTCCCAGCGGCGAGCGGCACGGTCACCGCTGCCCGGCGCTCGATGATGGAAACCGTGAGGGTGCGGGAGAAGCCTCGGCCGACCGACGCGCTCGCCACCCACGGCAGCGCGAGGTAGCGGGCCTTCAGACCGTCGAGATCGATCGACAGCAACGACTGGCCCTCGGCGGTAGCAGCCACGGCCGCCAACGCTCCGCGGTCGGTGAAGTTGGCGCCCTCGACCTTGACGTCCTGGACGGCGAGCAACGGTGAGCGTATGAGCGCCATCACTCCCACCAGCGCGGCGACGATGCCACCGATGACGGCCACCTTCCAGAGCCGGCGTCGGCCCGCGGCTCGACGCACCTCGATGCGCCGGGCACGGATGCGAGGGTCGATCGGGGGCTTGACCCGCGGCGGGCTCTCGACGCTCATGACGTCGCCCCGTTGGCCGCTGAGACCTCGTCGGCTGAGAAGCCGATCAGGCGCACTTCGGAGCGGAGCTCGTACCCAAGCGCTTCGAGGACTCGTCGCCGCACCTCGGCCATGAGGGCGACGACATCGGCGGAGTCGCCCCCCGGATCGGCCTGGATGAAGTTGGCGTGCTTCGTCGACACCTCGGCCGTACCGATGCGCAGGCCGCGGAGCCCGAGCCGGTCGATGAGCTCGCCCGCCGACACCTCGCCCTGGACCGGGTTGACGAACACAGACCCGGCGTTCTGCCCGCCGGGCTGGTGCTCACGACGCCACCGCACGATCTCGTCGAGCACAACCTCGGAGATGGCGCGATCGCCCTCGGCCAGTGCCAGCTCGGCGGCCACGACCACCTGGTGGTCAGCCAGCGCCGACCCCCGAAAGCGGAGGTCGAGCGTCGAGGTGTTCACCCACCCATCCTCCCCCGTGTGCAGGTTGTGGACGTGGACCCTCGTGACGCTCGCCCCGGTGTCAGAGCCGTGACCACCTGCGTTCATGCGCACCGCGCCGCCAACCGACCCGGGCACGCCGACCGCCCACTCGAAGCCGGTGAGGCCAGCGGCCACCGTACGGCGGGCAAGCACGGGCAGGCTCGTGCCGCCGCCGGCTCGCACGAGGGTCCCATCGACGTCGATCTGGTGAGACCAGCCACCCAAGACGACCACGAGTCCGTCGAAGCCGCGGTCGGCCACGAGCAGGTTCGACCCCCGACCCACCACGAGCACCGCAACCCCGCTCGCCGTGGTCGCGGCGGCGATGAGCTCGAGGTCGCTTGGGGCGGCTGCTTCGACGAAGAGAGCGGCGTTGCCTCCGACCCGATAGGTGGTCAGTGCGCCGAGGGGAACGTCACGCCGGGCGAGCGGGCCGAGCGCAGCAGCGGCGTCGTCGACGGCCGACGACGGTGTCACCGTTGGTCACCTGGGCGCTGGGCAAGGAGCTCGGCGGGCAACGAGGAGATGTCTCCGCACCCCATCGAGATGCAGACGTCGCCGGCGCGCAGCTCGGTGGCCAGGAAGTGCACGAGGTCGGCGCGGTGAGGAAGCCACACGACGCGCTGGCGCGAATGCGCGTCCAAGATGGCATCGACCACGAGCTTGCCGGTGACCCCTGGGCGGGGCGCCTCGCCGGAGCCGTAGATCTCCGTGAGCACGGTGACGTCGGCACGGACGAAGGCGTCGCGGTACTCCGGGGAGAGCAGCTCCATGCGGCTGAAGCGGTTGGGCTGGAAGACGGCCACGATCCGCTTCCAATCGTCGCCACTGGACGCGGCCGCCTCGAGCACCACGGCGATCTCGGTCGGGAGGTGGGCGTAGTCGTCGACGAGCACCGCACCGGCCAGCTCGCCGCGGACCTCGAAGCGCCGGCCGACGCCACCGAAGCGGCCCAGAGCGGCGGCCGCTGCGGTGAAGGGCGCGCCGGCCTCCATGGCCAGAGCGAGCGCGCCAGTGGCGTTGCGGACGTTGTGGATGCCGCGCAGTGGCAGGCGGATCTCTCCGAGCAGCGCGCCGTCGCGCTCGACAGTGAACCGCTGCACCCCGTGATCGGCCTCGATCGGCGTGGCTCGGTAGCGCGCCGCGGCCGAGGTCCCGTACGTGACGACGTCGTGGCGAGCGGCCAGCCGGGACGCCACCACGTCGTCGAGGCACACGACCTTTGGGCCTTCGATGCCGTCGAGGTAGCGGTCGAAGGCGGCCACCACCGAGTCGAAGGTGCCGTAGTGATCGAGGTGGTCGGCTTCGACGTTGGTGAGCACCGTGCCGAACAGGTCGAGCTCGAGGAACGTGCCGTCGCTCTCGTCGGCTTCGACTACCAGCCATCGACCGCCGGTCCAGTGCGCGCCAGTGCCGACCTCGTTGACCTCGCCGCCGACGATGAACGACGGCCGGAGGCCCGCCTCGGTGAGGATCATCGCCAGCATCGAGGTCGTGGTGGTCTTGCCGTGGGTCCCCGCCACACCGAGGCTGCGGGCGCATCGCGTGATGGCGGTCAGCATGGTGGCCCGACGAAGCACCGGCACGCCTCGCTCGCGAGCGGCGCGCACCTCGAGGTTCGACGCCGGGATGGCCGTCGAGATCGTCACGGCGTCGACGCCATCGACGTGCTCGGCGCGATGGCCGACGGCCACCGTGGCCCCTGCGGCACGCAGGCGGTCGAGCACCGGGACGTCGCGGATGTCACTGCCGCTCACGGTGTGACCCATCTCGGTGAGCACCAGCGCGATTGCGCTCATGCCGGGACCGCCAGCACCGACGATGTGGAACCGTCCCGGCCGGGTGAGGTCGGGAACGACCGTGTCACGGTCGGTAGCGGTGTTCATGATCGCGCCACCTGGTCGATGAGGGCCGCGATGCGCTCGGCGCCGTCTCGATGGGCGACGGAGCGAGCGGCGGTCGTCATCGCCTCTCGACGACCTGGATCGGTGCGCAACGCGTCGATGTCACGCAGGAGCCTTGACGCGTCGAGCTCGCGCTCGTCGATGACCACCGCAGCACCGATCCGGCCGAGCACGTCGGCATTGGCGCGCTGGTGGTCCTCGGTCGCCGCCGGCCAGGGCACGAGGATCGATGGGATCCCGACCGCGGCGAGCTCGGCCACCACCGTCGAGCCGGCTCGGCCGACCACGAGGTCGGCGGCGGCGTAGGCCAGGTCCATGCGCTCTTCATATCCGACGACCTGGTGCACCAGGCGCTCGGGGCCGCCCGACGAGACGAGCTCGCCGGTGTCGTTGCGCGCGCCGATGAGGTGGCGGATGGCAAGATCGCCCCGATCCCCGCTGCGCTCGACCAGATCGCGGACGACCTCGTTGAGCTTGCCGCTGCCGAGCGAGCCGCCGACGACCAGCACCACGAACCGATCGTCGCCCAGCCCGAGCTCGGCGCGGGCCGCGGCTCGATCACGATCGCGGTCGACGGCGAGGAGCTCGGCGCGAAGCGGGGTCCCGGTGATCACGCTTCGGGGCAGCTCGGAGCCGTCGAATGCGACCGCGGTGGCCACCGCAACGCGGCTGGCGAGGCGGTTGGCCTTGCCCGGCACGGCGTCGTAGCTGATGACCACGATCGGGACGCGCCACACCGTCGCCGCAGCCACCCATGGCGCGCTCGCATAGCCACCGACGCTCACCATGACCCGCGGCCTCCACGTCCCGAGCAAGGACAGCGCCCTGGTGGCCGCACGGGCGTAGCCGCCCACCACCCTGACTGACGCCGGGGACAGCCGTCGTTCGAGCCCGTGAACGGGGAGCGCGGTCAGGACGAACCCGGCGGCCGGCACCATGGCGGCCTCCATGCCCCGCTCGGACCCGGCGAAGCGGATGGTCGAGCGATCGTGGCCGCGAGCCACGAGGGACTCGGCCACCGCGAGCGCCGGAAGCACGTGCCCCGCGGTGCCACCGCCAGCGATGACGGCGAAGGTTCCGTCGCCGGTCACGGCGACTGGCGGGCGATGTTCAACAAGATGCCGGCCGCCGCCAGCATGACCAGCAGCGACGAGCCCCCGAACGACACGAACGGGAGCGTGAGACCGGTCAGCGGCATGATGCCCACCACGCCGCCGATGTTGATGATGGCCTGCACCGAGACCCATGCCGTGATGCCGCCGGCGAGCAACATGCCGTATCGATCGGGTGCCCTCAGCGCGACCTGCACGCCGATCACGGCGAACATGAAGAAGAGCAAGCACACGAAGAGCGCGCCGAGCAACCCGAGCTCCTCGCCGATGATGGCGAAGATGAAGTCCGTGTGCGCCTCGGGCAAGTAGCCCCACTTGGCCTTGCTGGCGCCCAACCCGGCACCCGTGACCCCGCCCGAGGCGATGCCGATCAACGACTGCCAGACCTGCCAGCCCTCTGACTCCTTGTACTTCGCGAGGTCGGTGAACGCCAGCCACCGATCACGGCGGTGGGTCAGCACGAAGCCGGCACCGATGGCGGCAACGCTGGCCGTGATGGCGCCGAAGGGGATCAACGGCGTGCCCGCGATGAACGCCATGCTGAGCACGATGGAGGCCACCACGATGAGTCCGCCGAGGTCGGGCTGGAGGAGCGTGAGCACGGAGGCGGCGGCCAGCACCGACAGAAGCGGGAAGAACGTCGAGCGCACCTCAGCCATGCGATCGGCGCGACGGGCGAGCAGATCGGCGGCGTAGACGAGCAGCGCGAGCTTCAACAGTTCGACGGGTTGCACGCTGAACGGGCCGAGGGCGATCCAGGCCCGAGCCCCGTTCACCTTGACGCCGATCCCGGGCACGAGCACGGCAACCATCAAGGCGAACGCTCCGAACAGCGCAGGGGTCACGAGCCGGCGCCAGACGTGGTGATCGACCTTCATCCCGATCGTGAGGGCGACGAGCCCGAACACCGTCCACATCGCCTGCTTCTCGAAGTAGAGCCACGAGGAGCTACCAGCGTGCAGCGCCGTCACCGCGGAGGCCGACAGCACCATGACGAGGCCGAGGAGGGTCA
>JBBRTJ010000024.1:0-35851 GCA_038244535.1 Acidimicrobiales bacterium
AACGTGGCCGGTCTTCTCATCGGCTGGGCCTGGTTCGCGCTGTGCTCGGTCGCCTTCGGTGGTCGCCGGCTCCGGTTCGGAACGCCCGTGGTCCAAGCCGAGGGCGCCGCCGTCGCGGCCACGGCCGTCAAGCGTTGATGTTGGCCTTCAGGCGCTTGGGCTCCATCCGCCACGCCGCGGCCGGACCGGCGTCCAGCGTCGTCTGCAAGCCGACGAGATCGGCACGGAACAGCCGGAACGCCTCGGCGCCGTTGGCGTCGAGGGCGAGCGGCGAGAAGTCGCTGAGCAGCGGCGTGCGGTGGACGTTGAGGTTGAAGTTGGCGTTGACGAGGCGCTGGTTCACGTCGAGCGGCACTCCCGAACCGTCGGCGGGCACTCGGGCGGGGATGGCGTCGTTCCACAGCTGGTAGTCCCAGACGCCAGAGCCGACGATCTCGTGCTCGACGGAGGCGAGCTGGATGATCGCCGCGACGAGGCGCGCCACGCCGTCGAGCGTTGCCGTCCCACCGCTGACGCGTTCGACCCCCCGCACCCGTTGACTGAGCTCGCCGCACCAAGCCTGCACGGCATCGTCAGCGGCGATCTGGGCGTCGTCGTAGTACCGCGCAAGGTAGCGACGGGCATGGGCCAGGAACACGTCGTGGTGCTGGCGTCGGTTGTCGATCGCCGGGGTGGCGACGGCCTCCAACCCTCGTTGCGATGAGTCGACGCCGGGATCGACCGTGCCGAGATCGAAGTCGCCGACGGTGGCGTCGATGAGCGCCAGCATCCCGGCGTGGGTGCAGCTGAAGATGGCCTCGAAGTCCCCGCCCGTCGACAACTGGTCGACCGTGATCAAGTCGTTGCTGTACTGCGTGGCGTACAGGTGCGGCCACACGAGGCGACGGACCGGATGGTCGTGAGGCAGGTGGTTTCGCGTCGCCACAGCTAGCGGACCCCCGCCCCCGATGTGGATCCACCCGAAGTGGCGCACGAGCGAAAGGTGCGTCGAGGCCGCGCTGAGGGCCAGGCGCTGCGCGAGCGGCCAGTCGGGATCGGACGGCGTGCACGAGCCGGCATCGCAGTCGATCCGCGCCGCCCGGAGGCGACCCTCGTCACCATCGGTTGCAAAGGTGACGACGGTGCCGAGCGAACGCAGACCGTCGTGGCACTCGAAGTCGTCGAGGACACGCAGGTCCCAGCCATAGGTGCCGTCGCCGTTGGCGGCCACGTAGCAGGCGAACGGGCTGGCCACAGCCAGGGCGCCGAGGTCGAGCTGGTCCAGCGTCTCCGGCCGGGTCGGCGCCGCGAAGCGGCGCCGATGAGCAGCGGTGTAGGCGGCGTCGAGGGCGCGCTGCGGCTCGGCGTCCACCGGGGGGAGCCCGCGCTGCTGGGGCGGCACCACGCGGTAGAGCGCGACCTGGACGCGGGCGAAGGCCCCCTTTAACCTCTGGCGCTCATCGGCAGGGATGCGGTCGGCCACCAGCGCTCGCGCGATCGGGATCTTGCGGTAGATCGACGAGAGTGGCACCAGCGCGATTGGGCCGTCCGGCGTCGGCGCCGGGACGGCTGTCGGCTTGTTGTGGTCGTACTTGAGCGTGGCGACGTGGTCCCAGAACCACCGCCACCCCCGCCAGCGCAGCGCGGCGATCACCCCGCTGAGGCCCCGGGCCAGGGCGCGAACGCGTTGGTGACGCCAGCCAGGCGCGGCGCCAGCTCTGGGAAGTTGCGGGCCAGCACGGTGCTCATTGTGTTGTCGGCGATCCATGCCAGCCCCTCGGCGCTGTAGACCTCGGGGCGGTAGTCGTAGGTGAAGAACCGATCGCTCTTGAGCCGCCGAGACGCCATCAAGATGAAGACCCGGAACGCGGTGTCGCTGAAGGCGAACCCCTTTGGTGGCGCTTCCGCGTACAGGCCGATCATCAGGTCGACCTCTTCGGGGTCGGCGTAGATGCGACGCAGGTCGGCGACCACCTTCGGATCGTCGCTGAAGTCCTCGAAGCGCTCGGCGGGGGCCAGGTGGAACGTGCGCCGGAACTCGTTGTAGCGAGGCACCCCCCGCTCGCGGCTGCGCAGGATGTCGGTTGCTGCGAGGTCCATGACGCTGCCGTCCGTCTTGTCGAAGTGCTGGAGGTGCTTGGGGAAGTTGTGCAGCACGATGGCGCCCGGGTGCTCGGTGGCGAACGACCAGAAGAGGTCGGCCATCGACACGGCATCGAGGACTTCGTGCGTGTGGGTCCCGGCGATCTCGGGAAAGCTGTGGTGGGCGATGGCGTGATCGTCTTTCGCGGCGCGCAGCGAGTACTCGTCCGGGAGCAGCGGATGCATCCGGTAGACGGCGACGAACTCCTCGGTCATCGCGTACGGCGCACCGTGCAGCCAGGTCTGCGACCCGGGGATGCCGCTCACCTCCTCGCTCGTGCTCACCCTGCCGAATCGGTGGCCGAAGCGCTCACCGAGCAGGCCCCACCAGTTGGCCCGCATGCCGGTGTTCATCGTGGAGGTGGCGAGCAGCGCGGGCGTCCACTCGACGGTGTGGATCTTGGCGATGAGGGCGGCGTTGACGAGCCGGGCATGCTCGAACAGGGCGTCGTCGTCCCAGTCGGGGTGAGCCTTCGCGAGGCGGTCGCAGATGGCGTTGTGCTCGCGCATGAACAGCGTGTGGAACATGGCGAGGCCGAGCCACCAGTTGCCACTGACACCGGCGAGAGCCTTCATGTTGGACGGGTCGAACGGCACGTTGCCCGTCGGGCTGAGCAGCAGCTTGCCGCCCTGGTGGGTCCGGAGCTGCTGCTGGAACTCGAGGCTGCTGCCATACACCTGCGAGGCGTCCCACCAGTGGGTCTCTGTGTTCGCGTACGTGGGCGGCTGGCCGTCGGTGGTCGGAGCCGCCTGGTGCGTGCGCTGGATCTGCATCGGATGCTGCGGCCACGGGTCGGTCGGGTCGAGATCGACCAGCCAGGGTTCGTCGCGCTCGTTCGAGCCGTGACTGAACCAGTCGTGCACTTCGAACTGCAGCCACGCGGCGGCCAGGACGTTGAGCGTGGTGGCCGGCACGAACTGCTCGCGGGTGAGCAGCTCTCGGCTGATGAGGCGCGGGTTCGGCGTCAGCACCTTCAGGGGCGGTGTCTCGGCCGGTGGCAGGTTGCGGCCGAACAGGCTCCCGACGGCTCCCATGTCTGGATGCGTGAGGTCGTTGCCCGTTCCGTCGGCCGTGCGGGTCAGTGATCGTGGTCCATCCGGAAGGGGGCTCGGAGCCCACGGCAAGCTCAGGCCCCCCGGGTCGAAGAGGTTGTCGCGCCGCAGTCGCATGCGCAGGCCCATGAGGGTGACGAGGGCTAAGGGCTTGGGCAGCCGGCTCCAGCCGGTGCGGCGGTCGACTCGTTCTGTCATCGCCATGAAGGACCGCTTCCAGAGGGTGTCGCGCCTGGTCACGGTGCAGTCCTGTCGTCGATGGGCATCGGGTCCCCCTTCGTCAGCTGCGCGAGTGTCGCGCCCCGGCGGTGCTCGTGCTCGTCTGGCCCCCGGCCTCAGCGCGCCAGTCGGCGCGCTCGCGGGCAGGGCAGGGCCGGCGGCGGCCCCTGGGGCAGACTTCCTCCATGACGGCATCCCCCGACCTCGCTGAGCTGGACCGTGCCAAGTATCTGCGACTCACGACCTTCAAGCGCGATGGCACCGCGGTGCCGACGCCGGTGTGGTTCGTCGTCGACGGTGACACGGTGCTGGTGTGGACCGACGCGTCGAGCGGCAAAGCCAAGCGGATCCGTAACAACGCCGGCGTCGAGGTGGCGTTGTGCGACAGCCGGGGCAAGCCGAAGGGCGTCGCCCGGCCCGCGCAGGCGGCGCTGCTCGACGACCTGGCCGACCATCGACGGGCGCACGACCTCCTCGACCGCAAGTACGGGCTGATGAAGCGTGGCATCGAGCTCGGCCAGGTGGTCAACCGCCTGGTGCGCCGCCGACCCGAGGGGGCCGAGGCGGTCGTTGCCATCACCCTGCAGGCGTGAGCCAGGAGGCGAGCGAGGAGGAAGGCGCGGGCGCGGGCGAGCCGGAGAAGCGCTGGCTGACCCCCAACGTCAAGACGCTGTCGGCGGTGTCGTTCCTACAGGACAGCGCCAGCGAGATGCTCTACCCGATCCTGCCGCTGTTCGTGACCTCCGTCCTCGGCGCGCCGGTCGCCGTGGTGGGCCTGATCGAGGGACTCGCCGAGGGTGCGGCGGCGATCACCAAGCTCGTGGCCGGGCGGATCGCTGACCACCGGGCCCGGAAGCCGATGATCGCCCTCGGCTACGGCCTGGCCGCAGTCGGCAAGCTCCTCATCGCGCTGGCGTTCGTGTGGCCGACGGTGCTGGTGGCCCGGGTGGTCGACCGCTTCGGCAAGGGGATCCGCAGTGCACCCCGTGACGCACTGCTGGTGGTCGACGTCCCTGCGGGCGAGCGGGGCCGGGTGTTCGGCTTCCACCGCACCGCCGACACGGCGGGAGCCGTCGTCGGCCCGCTCATCGGGCTGATCCTGTTCGAGGCCGCCGGCCAGCAGTACCGGCCGGTGCTGATCGTGGCCGTCATCCCTGCCGTGCTCTCGGTAGCGCTCGTGAAGCTCGTGCGGGAGCCCTCGCCTCCGACCCGCGCCCCGAGGGCCCAGTCACGAGCAGCGACGGGCCGGTTGCCCGACCCGCTCCGGCGGCTCATCGTCCTGCTCACCCTCTTCGGGCTCGTCAACTTCCCCGATGCGCTGCTGCTCCTGCGGGCCCACGAGCTCGGGCTCTCGACGTCGGGCGTGATCGTGGCGTACATCGTCTACAACGCCGTCTATGCCGCCGGCAGCTACCCGGCGGGGAGCCTCGCCGACCGGTTGCCTCGTCACCTCGTGTTCGCGGTCGGCGTGCTGTTCTTCGCCGCCGGCTACCTGGGCCTGGCCTGGGCCCCGAGCGCAGCCTGGGTCTTCGTGATCCTGCCCCTCTACGGCGGGTTCGCCGCCTTCACCGACGGAGTCGGCAAGGCCTGGGTCTCGTCGCTGGCACCGCCGAGCCTGCAGGGTCACGCGCAAGGCACCTACCAGGCCTGCACCGGCGGCGCCATCGTGGTAGCGGGCATCTGGGCCGGGTTGGCCTGGCACGGCACCGGCCGCCTGCCGCTGCTGATCTCGGGGAGCGCCGCGCTGATCGTCGCCGCCGTGCTGGTGCTCGGCAGCCGACCGATGGGGTTCAAGGATGCCGTCGAGGCGACGCCGTGACGTGCGCAGCGCGACGATCATGCGGTTCGCCCACGGTGCACGGAGGATGTCGATGACCACGAACCCCGGACCGACCGCCGGTCTCCACGGCAGCGAGCGTGATGCGGCCAGTGCCCGCCGCGCCGAGATCAAGGCCGAGCACCTCCATGCCGAGCGGCCGGCATCGTCAGCGCGCGGTGTCCACCACGTCGCGCTCCTCAGCAGCAACGTCGAGCGGACCGTCGAGTTCTACCAAGGGCTCCTCGAGATGCCCTTGACCGAGATGTTCGAGAACCGTGACTTCGGCGGCTCGACCCACTTCTTCTTCGACATCGGTCACGGCAACGCACTGGCCTTCTTCGACCTCCCCGGCCTCGACCTCGGGCCTTATTCCGAGGTGTTCGGGGGGCTGCACCACCTCGCCATCTCCGTCGCCCCCGATCGTTGGCAGCACCTCAAGGACAAGCTCGACGTCGCCGGCATCGCGTACGCCCACATCGACGGCTCGTCCATCTACTTCACCGATCCTGACGGTGCCCGCCTCGAACTCATCAGCGATCCCCTCGGCGAGATGTACGGCAAGCCGGTGTTCTGACCGGCGGGCTCGCCGGTCAGAGTGCGGTTCAGGTGCGGTCAGAGCGCGGGTCAGTTGTGGTCAGGTGCGGGTCAGGACGACCTTGAGGGCACCGGTGTCGGCGGCGCGACTGAAGACGTCGTAAGCCTCGTCGAACTGGTCCAGGGTGAAGTGGTGGGTGACGAGCCTGTCGGCCTCCAACTGGCGGCTCTGGGTGAGGCGCATCAGCGTCGGCGTCGAGTACGTGTCGACCAGACCCGTCGTGATCGTGACGTTGCGGATCCACAGCTCCTCGAGGTGCAGGGTGGCGGGCTTGCCGTGCACGCCGATGTTGGCGATGTGACCGCCCGGTCGGGCCAGTTGCACCGCGAGCTCGAAGGTGTCGGGCACCCCGACCGCCTCAATCGACACATCGGCGCCGAGGCCACCGGTCAGGCCGCGCACGACCTCGACAGGGTCCTCGCGCCCGTTGTTCACCGTGATGTCGGCCCCGAACTGCTTGGCCGCCTCGAGACGGCTGTCGGCCAGGTCGATGGCGATCACGTGGCTCGGGCTGTACAACCGCGCCCCCATGATGGCGGCGAGCCCGATGGGCCCGGCTCCCACGACGTCGACGACATCGCCCGGCTGCACGTGCCCGTTGAGCACGCCGACCTCGTAGCCGGTCGGCAGGATGTCGGCCAGCATCAGGATCTGCTCGTCGGTGGCTCCCGCGGGCATTGCGTGCGTCGAGGTGTCGGCGAACGGCACCCGCACGAACTCGGCCTGCGTTCCGTCGATCTTGTGACCAAGGATCCACCCGCCGCCGCCGAGGCACTGGCCGTAGCTGCCCTCACGGCAGTAGCGGCACGAACCACAGGCGGTGATGCACGACACCAGCACGCGGTCACCGGGCTTGCGGGTCTTCACCCCTGATCCGACTGACTCGATGGTGCCGACGGCCTCGTGGCCGAGGATGCGGCCGTCGGTGACGGCAGGGACGTCACCTTTCAGGATGTGGAGATCGGTACCGCAGATCGTGACGGTGTCGACGCGCACGATGGCGTCGGTGTCGTCGATGATCGTCGGCTTGGGCACTTCCTCCCAGGCCTTGTGTCCGGGGCCGTGATACACGACGGCTCGCATCAGACAACCTCCTCGTTTCGATGTGGTTCTCACCGTCAGTGTGAGCCGGGCCGTCGCGGCGACCAGGGCCAGAGGTCCTGATGATCCAGACGGGGACGTTGGTCACTCGACCAGCGCAGAGGGCGTCAGCGACCAGGGCGGACGATGCTGCGGATGCCGATGTGGCCGGTGGAGGTGTCGACGGGGTGGGGGAACCGGGCGGCGGGTCGGTACCGGCGGCAGTAGTTGGGGGCGCACAGGTGCGAGCCGCCCTTGAGCACCTTGCGGGGGATCGGTATCTGAGCCATGGCGGGGTCGAAGCTCTCGCCCTCCGGTCCGCCACGCGGGTTCTGCGGCACGCAGCAGGCCTTCGCCTCATCGCCGGGCCGCTTCGTCTGGTACCAGTCGATCGTCCACTCCCAGACGTTGCCGATCATGTCGTACAGGCCAAAGCCGTTGGGCGGGAAGGTCCCGACCGGTGACGTCCGCTCGTAGCCGTCCTCGGCCAGGTTCTGCCAGGGGAACTCGCCCTGCCAGGTGTTGGCGAGATGGGCGCCGCCCGGGCGCCGACGGTTGCCCCACGCGTACTCGGCGCCGTCGAGCCCACCGCGGGCCGCCAGCTCCCACTCAGCCTCGGTGGGTATCTCCTTGCCGGCCCATGCCGTGTATGCGATGACATCGGCCCAGGCGACGTGCACGACCGGGTGGTCGTTCAATCCGTCGATCGAGCTGTCGGGGCCGGTGGGATGACGCCAATCGGCTCCCGCCACGAACGACCACCACGTCACGGGACCCCGCACGTCAACCGGGCCATCGGGCCCGAGGAACACCATCGACGAGGGTCGCAGCATCTCGGGGAGGGCCCCCGGGTAGTCGGCCGCATCGGGGGCGATCTCGGCCGTGGTCACGTAGCCGGTGTCGGCCACGAAACGGCCGAACTCGGAGTTGGTGACCGGGGTCGGGTCGATGAAGAACCCGTCGACGGCCACCGTGCGTACCGGTGCCTCCTCGGGGTAGAAGGCTGCCGACCCCATGCGGAACGTCGCCCCTTCGATCCACACCATCGGGGCGGTGGACCCGGTCGGCGAAGATCCTGGTGTCACGCCGAAGGCGGAAAGATCGTGGCCCAGTCGTCCCGCATGCTCGCCACCGTCCAGCCCTGCCGCGTCGCCACCGCCGAAATGGGCTCGGCGCCGTCGAAGGTGACCGCTTCGCTCTCGTAGGCAAACTCGCGCTCGGCATCGTCGTGGTCGATCAGGAGCGCCAACGTCGGCCCGTCACCGGCGATGGCGTACTCGAGCATCGCCTGATCGCCCGCGGAGTTGCCGCCGGCCAACACTGGCCGACGCCCGAGATACGACTGGATGTGGGTGATCTTGGCCTCGCCTTCGTTGGCGAGGCTGCCGAGCGTGGTGCCGCGCACGAGCACAGGCCGGCCGTCTCGCCGTTCGAGCTCGTAGCCGATCAGCGTGCCGACGACGCCCTCGGGGGGCACGCCGTACAGCTGCTGGCTGATGGCACGCACGAACTCGGTGCCGCCACCGGTGACGATGAAGACCGAGAAGTCCCGCTGACGCAGTTCATCGATGAGCTCGAGCATCGGTTGGTAGACGGTCTGGCCGAGGGGCATCGCCAACGTGGGGTGGCGGGCGGCGGCCATGAAGGTGCGCACGTCGGCGGTGTACTGCTCGGGCGTGATGCCGGCACACAGCTCGACGAGCGCCATGGCCACCCGCTCGATGCCAAGGCCACCGATGGCGGCCATGTCCTGGCCGAGCACGGCCGCGTACTCGGGTCGCTCGGCGAGGCTCGGGTCGGTCGCCGCCCGCCCAGCCAGCACGTGCTGGAGATAGGCAAGCTGGACGTAGGCGGGTCGCTCGCACCACAGCGTGCCGTCGTTGTCGAAGACCGCGACGCGAGCCTCGATCGGGAGCTGGGCCGAGGCGTCGAGGAAGGCCACCAGGGAGTCTCGTGACGTTCCCGGACGCCATGACGCCAGGGGCGGGGCGGCCTCACGCACTGGTGATGCCTGCCTGCAACTTCTCGACCACCTGATCGACCGAGAAGCTCGCCGCCTTCTGCCGAGGCGGGTAGTCGGTGAAGGTGGCAAGGAACTCGGCGACGATGGCCTGAGCCGGGATCAGGAGGTAGACGTGGTCGAGCATCCAGTCGTAGTACGTGTTGGACGTGATGTCGGCCCGTTCGTACGGGTCAGTGCGGAGGTTGAACATCTTGGGGACTCGTAACGACACCAGCGGCTCAGCCCAGATCGCCAGCGTGCCGGCCACCCGCTGCTCCATGAACACCATCTTCCAGTTGTCGTAGCGCATGGCGGTCAGGTCGCCGTCGTCGGAGAAGTAGAAGTAGGAGATCCGGGGGTCCTCGTCGGTCTCGCCGGTGAGCATGGGCAGCAGGTTGAAGCCGTCGAGGTGGACCTTGTAGTGGCGTCCCATCGAGTCGTAGCCCGACAGCAACTGCTCGGCGACGTCGGGCACCCCGGCCGCGGCCAGGATGGTCGGGAGCATGTCGAGGTGGCTGCAGATGGCGTTCGAGACGGTGCCCGCCTCGAACTTGCCCGGCCACCGCAAGATGGCGGGGATCCGGAACGCACCCTCCCAGTTCGAGTTCTTCTCGTTGCGGAACGGGGTCATGCCGGCATCGGGCCACGTGTTCATGTGCGGGCCGTTGTCGGTCGAGTACATGACGATGGTGTCGTCGGCGATGCCGAGCTCATCGAGGAGGTCGAGCATGGAACCGATGACCTCGTCGTGGTCGAGCATCGTGTCGTGGTACGTCGACTGCCAGTGGCCGGCGCGACCCACGCTCTCGGGCTTCGGATGGGTGCGGAAGTGCATGTGGCTCGTGTTGAACCACAGGAACCATGGTGTCTCGGCCGACTCACGCTCGCGAATGAAGCCTTGGGCGGCATCCATGAACTCGTCGTCGATGGTCTCCATCCGCTTCTTGGTGAGCGGACCGGTGTCCTCGATGCGCTGCGTCCCATCGGCCTGCGCCCACGAGTGCATGACACCGCGAGGGCCGTAGTTCTGGCGGAAGTTGGGAAAGCGCTTGGCATCCGGATAGTCGGGGAGCTCGGGCTCCTCCTCGGCGTTCAGGTGGTAGAGGTTCCCGAAGAACTCGTCGAAGCCGTGGTTGGTGGGCAGGTGCTCGTCGCGATCACCGAGATGGTTCTTGCCGAACTGCCCGGTGGCGTAGCCCTGTCCCTTGAGGAGCCCGGCGATGGTTGGATCCTCCATCTGCATGCCGAGGGGCGAGCCTGGCAGGCCGACCTTGGAGAGACCCGTGCGAAACACGCTCTGGCCGGTGATGAACGCCGAGCGCCCCGCGGTGCAGCTCTGCTCGCCGTACCAGTCGGTGAACCGCACACCCTCGGAGGCCAGCCGGTCGATGTTCTTGGTCCGGTAGCCCATCACGCCGTCGCTGTAGCACGACAGGTTGCTGAGCCCGATGTCGTCGCCCCACAGGATGAGGATGTTCGGCTTGTTCTTCGCCATGTCTGGTGGTCCCCTCGCTTCTTGCCAGTCAGGAAGTATCCAACATCGGGAACCTCCATCCCGAAGCCCGTCGGCCGTCAGGGCCGTCAGGGCCGGGACTTGTGGCCCTGGTCACTCGGCACCACTCCTCCTACCCTGATCGTGAAGGTGTGATCGGCTCCGTGGTTGGTCGTCGCGGCCGGTCGATGACGTTGGAGGAAGGCCATGACCCACGAGATGGGTGGTGCCCCGGCTCCACGACAGGGGCGGTGCTCGTGAGCGCGCCCGGGCAGGTCGAGCAGGGTGCGGCCCTGCGGACCGTCGAGGTCTACGCCGATGTCTGCTGTCCCTTCGCCCACGTTGGGTTGCGACGGCTCGTCGAGCGCCGCGCCGCGCTCGGCCGAACCGACGTGGTCCTGAAGGTCCGGGCGTGGCCGTTGGAGCTCGTCAACGGTGCACCCCTCGATCCGACGCTGATCGACGAGGAGGTAGCCGAGCTCCGCAAGCAGGTGGCCCCCGACCTGTTCGCCGGCTTCGACGCCGTGCGATTCCCCCGCACCTCGCTGCCGGCGATGGCGCTCGCCTCAATTGCCTATGACCACAGCCTCGCCCTCGGCGAGCGGGTCAGCCTGGCCCTGCGTGACGCCCTGTTCGAGCAGGGTCGGGACATCGCCGACCCCGACGTCCTGAGCGACCTGGCAGCAGCGGCCGGCATCGAAAGCTCGACCGAGGCCGCGCACCAACAGGTGCTCTCCGATTGGAGCCGGGGTCAGCGGATCGGGGTGCTCGGGTCACCGCACTTCTTCGTCGGCGCCGAGGACTTCTTCTGCCCGTCGCTCCACATCGCGCGCGTCGATGGGCACCTCACGATCACCAGCGATCGCCGAGCATTCGACGCCTTCGTGGAGTCCGTGATCGGCCCACCCGGGCCGTAGCAGGAGGTCTGCCATGTTGAGCACGACTGCCGTTCGAGCACCTCGCCGTCGGATTGCCATGTGGGCGGTGATGTCGGCGGTGATCGTCGTCGCGGCGTCCTGCGGTTCCAGCGAGTCGGGTTCCTCGTCGACTTCGTCGTCGACGGTGCCGGCTGTGACGACCACCCTTCCTCCGACCACCATCACCACCATCGGGGCGACCACGACCACGTTGCCATCCATCACGGTGCCGTCGGTGGCGCCGTACCAGCCGATGTGGCCGTTCCGCACGGTCCAGGAGGTGCAGGCCTGGCAGGCGGCCTACGCCGCCAGCGGTGAGCAGCCGTGGCACCTCGACGCCAAGGCGACCGCGCAGGCGTTCACCATGGGCTTCCTCGGGTTCAACGAGGTGAACCTCGTCATCGGCGTCACCGTCGACGACAAGGGCGCCCATGTCGCCGTCGGCTACCACACCGAGGGAACCCTCACCGGGACGTCCGCTGTCCTCCACCTGTTCAGGTGGGGTTCGGGGAGCACGGCGCCGTGGGAGGTGGTCGGCTCGGATGATCCGCCGACGTTGAGCCTCTCGATCCCTGGCTACGGCTCGACCATCACCTCGCCGGTGACCATGGGAGGCACCCTCGACGGGATCGACGAGAACATCCGGGTCGAGGTGCGTCAGCCCTCCTCCATCGCCCCCCTTGGTGAGTGGTGCTGCCTGAACATCGGCGGCTTCGGCACGCAGTGGCGGGCCACCACCACCTTCAGTGGAGCCACCGACCCGGTGCTCACCCTGGTCGCCCACACCGGGGGCCATCTGCAGCGCGTCGAGCGCTTCGCCATCCAAGCCGCCGTGCCCGCGGCGAGCTGACGAGCGTCGAGGGCCGGCACTCGAGCTGAGGTGCATCGCCCCGATGGTCGATCGGTAGGGTGCGCGGCCATGCTCCTCATCGCCGGAACCTTCACGATTGCCGCCGAACGGCGCGACGACTTCATCGCTGCCGCCGTCGAGGTCGCTCGTGTCACCCGGGGCGAGGATGGCTGCGTCTTCTACGCCTTCACCGCCTCCCTCGACGACCCGACCACGATGCACGTCGTCGAGAAGTGGACCTCCCAGGAGGCCCTCACCGCTCACCTCGCCACCGACCACGTCAACGCGTTCAGAGCTGCTTTGGCGGGGATCATGCGCGGCGGCGACGTCCTCAAGTACGAGGTCGCCTCGGAGGGCCCGGTCCTCTGATCACCAGTCGGGTGGCCCCGTTCAGCGCGTGCAGTCCACGTCGGTGACAGGGTCGAACTGAGTGATGAGGTAGTCGTCGACCATCCGGTCGACGCAGTCGGTGGCCAAGCCGTAGCCCGTGTGGGCGAAGCCGGACACGGTGACCAGCCGGGCCTTGTCGAGGTCGCGGGCAAGGGCCGTGGTCGCCTCGATGGGCGTGATCGGATCACCGGTGGTGGCGATCACCAGCGACGGCGGCGCGCCCTTTGCATCGAGTCGCAACGCCGGTTGCAGCGGCGTCGGCCAGTCAGTGCAGCCGTAGCGGTGCGAAAAGAGCCGGCCGAGGCGGGGAGCGAGCTTCACGAGCTCGGCGGCCGCACTTGCCGCCTCAGCCGGGGTCTGGGCCGGCTCGGTGGCATCGGCGCAGTCGATGGCGACGTTGGCCTCGGTGCCCAGCCCCGTGTAGTCGTTGTAGAGGGTGAGCAGCCCCTTGCCGTTGCCCCCCTCGGCCGTGGCCAGGGCCTGCATCAGCTCGGGCCAGGACTCGTCGCTGTACAGCTCGCTGGCGATGGCGTAGTAGGCGACGCCCTGGTTGACGGCGATGGGCTCGCCAGGGACCACCAGTGGTGCTGCGTCGAGATCGGCCAGCAGCTTGTCGAAGGCCGTGAACGGATCGCCGCGGTGGTGGAAGGCGCACCCGGCGTCCTTGGCGCAGTCGGTGAGCGCGTTGGTCAACCCCCGCTCGAGGCCCACCGCCTGCTCGCGGGCCGATTCGTCGGCGCTCTGGTTGGGGTCAAGCGCACCGTCGAGCACCATCGCTCGCACCGTCCTCGGGAACATGGTGGCCCAGGTGGCGCCGAGCTCGCTGCCGTAGGAGAACCCGAAGTACGAGATCGTCTCCTCGCCAAGCGCCTGGCGGATCTGGTCCATGTCCCGCGCGGTGTCGCGCGTCGACACGTGGGCCAGGAGATCGGGGTACTTCGCCCCGCACGTCGTGGCCAACTGGCGGGCGGCGTCACGGAGCGCCGTGTCCTCGGCCGGCGTGTCTGGGGTCGGGTCGAGCGCGAACAGCCGTCGCGTCTCGTCCTCGCTCAGGCAGGTGATGCCGCGGCTGCCGCCGACGCCTCGGGGGTCCCACCCAACGATGTCGAAGCTGTCGACGATGGCCTGGCTGAAGGTGGAGGTGGCATCGGTGGCGAGGCTGGTCCCCGACACGCCCGGGCCTCCGGGGTTCACCAGCAGGGAGCCGATCCGGTGCCGCCTCGAGGTGGCCCGGTGGCGCTCGAGCACCAAGGTGATGGTCGGACCCTGCGCTTCGCGGTAGTCGAGCGGGACGGCCACCGTCCCGCAGTCGGTGCTCGCGGTGCCGTCGCAAGGCTCCCACGCGATGGTGCGGCGCGGGGCGCTCGGGGCGGTCGTCGTCGTCGATGGGGCCGGGCCGGTCGTCGTGGCCGCAGCGCCGTTCGTCACCGGATCCTGCTGCCGCGAGGTACTGGCCACGTTCACCCCGGCACCGGGGGCCGAGCAGGCGCTGATCACGATCAGCGCGGCGGCTGCGGCCACGACGAGGAGGGAACCGCTCCGTCGCGCCACCGGTGCACACTAGAGGTGGGCGTCCCGGCGGCCCCAGCCTGTGCGGCCACCGCAGACGAGGGGCGCCTTCGACGCACGAGCTCGTCGCCACCGGTGGCAACCGGGCCGGTCGGACCTAGCCTCCGCTCCGTGCAGATGAACCCCCACATGGCCATCGGCCGCGACCCCGAAGCCATACGCGGAGCATCGTTTGATCGTGTCGTGCTCAAGCGGGCGTGGGGCTTCGCCCGGCCCCATCGGGGGCTGCTGTTCGGGTTCCTCGCCGCGATCGTGGCGGCCGCGCTGATCGCCCTGCTGCCCCCCTTGCTCTTCAGGGGCATCATCGACACCGCCATCCCCGACAGCGACGGTGCCTTGGTCACCAAGCTGGCCCTGCTGATCGTGGTGGTGGCCATCGCCGACGCGGTGCTGGCGGTCGTGCAGCGCTGGTGCTCCTCGATGCTCGGTGAGGGGTTGATCTACGAGCTGCGCGTCGCCATGTTCGACAAGGTGCAGCGCATGCCGATCGCGTTCTTCACACGGACCCAGACCGGCGCCCTCATCTCCCGCATGAACAACGACGTCGTCGGCGCGCAGAGCGCGGTCACCGGCACGCTCGGCTCGGTGGTGTCCAACGTGATCGTGCTCGTCACCACGCTGACGGCGATGCTGCTGCTCGAGTGGCGACTCACGTTGCTCGCACTGATCGTGCTCCCTCTGTTCGTCCTGCCGGCCAAGCGCATCGGGCGCCGGTTGCAGACGCTCAGTCGTGAGCAGATGGACCTCAACGCCCGCCTCAACACCCAGATGACCGAGCGCCTCAACGTGTCGGGCGCCCTGCTGGTCAAGCTCTACGGCCGCTACGGCGACGAGCGCGACGAGTTCTCGGGGCGGGCCAGCCGGGTGCGTGACATCGGGGTGCAGTCCGCCATGTACGGGCGGGTGTTCTTCGTCGCCCTCGGGCTCGTCGGCGCGCTCGGAGCGGCTGCGGTCTACGGCATCGGCGGTCACCAGGTGATCAACGGTGCCATCACGACCGGCACGCTCGTGGTGCTGGCGGCCTACGTCACGCGCATCTACACGCCGCTGACGAGCCTCACCAACGCCCGCGTCGACCTGATGTCAGCGCTCGTCAGCTTCGAGCGGGTCTTCGAGGTGCTCGACGCCCCCAACGAGCTCGTCGACCGCCCCGGCTCGATCGACCTCATCGAGCCCCGAGGGCGCATCGAGCTGCGTCACGTGAGCTTCGGGTACCCGTCGGCCGCCAGCACCTCGGTGGCATCGCTCGAGCAGCCCGGGAGCACCGAGCTCGACGCCCAGGCCGGTGTCGAGGTGCTCCACGACGTGAACGCGATCATCGAGCCCGGTCAGCTCGTCGCCCTCGTCGGCCCGTCGGGCGCCGGCAAGACCACGCTCGCCTCACTGCTGACCCGCCTCTACGACGTGACCGGCGGAGCCGTGCTGGTCGACGGCCACGACGTGCGTGACCTCTCCCAAACCTCGCTGCGAAACGCCATCGGCGTGGTCTCGCAGGACCCTCACCTGTTCCACGAGAGCGTGCTCTCGAACCTGCGCTACGCCCGGCCCGACGCCACCATGGCCGAGGTCGAGGCGGCCTGCCGGGGCGCCCAGATCCACGAGGTCATCGCCGCGCTGCCCGAGGGCTACGACACGATCGTCGGCGAGCGCGGCTACCGGTTGTCGGGGGGCGAGAAGCAGCGCGTCGCCATCGCCCGCATGCTCTTGAAGGACCCGTGCATGGTGATCCTCGACGAGGCCACCAGCCACCTCGACACCGAGAACGAGGCGCTCGTTCAGGCGGCCCTCGAAGTGGCGTTGCGGGGCCGCAGCAGCGTGGTCATCGCCCACCGCTTGTCGACGGTGCGCAGCGCAGATCAGATCCTCGTGCTCGAACGGGGACGAGTGGTCGAGCGGGGCACCCACGACGAGCTGGTGGCCGCTGGCGGGCTCTACGCCGACCTGTACCGCACGCTCGTCGGCGGCCCCGACGAAGCCGCCACTGCGCCCGAGCCGTTGCTCGCAACGCTTGACTGACCCGTCAGCGAGTCGACACCGTCGGGCTTTGCTGGGACCATCTACGGCCCCTCGTCCCACCTTCTGGAGGTGACCCCCATGTCGCTGCCCTCACGCGTCCTGATCCTTGGTTGCGGTTCCGTCTCGCAGTGCACCCTGCCGCTCCTGCTCAAGGAGCTGCCCATCCCCGCCGACCGCATCACCGTGCTCGACATGGTCGACAACCGGGCCCGCATCGCGGCCGAGCTGGCGCAGGGCGTCACCTACGAGCAGGGTCAGATCACCCGCGAGAACCTCGACGAGATGCTCGGCGAGCGGGTCGCAGCCGGTGACCTGCTGCTCGACCTGGCCTGGAACATCGACACGTGCACGATCTTGCAGTGGTGCCACGAGCACGGGGTGCGCTACCTCAACACCTCGGTCGAGCTGTGGGACCCTTACGAAGGCGCCATCGCGACCAACCCGCTCGAGCGCACGCTGTACGTGCGCCACCTGGCCATGCGCCGGATGATCGCCGATTGGAAAACCAAGGGCCCGACTGCGGTGGTCGAGCACGGCGCCAACCCTGGCCTCGTCTCGCACTTCGCCAAGCAGGCGCTCACCGAGATCGCCACGCGGGCGCTGGTCGAGGGCAAGCTCGGTACCGGCGAGCGTCGGAGCGCGGTCGAGACCGCACTGGCCACCGGAGCGTTCAACCACCTCGCACGGCACCTCGACGTCAAGGTCATCCACATCGCCGAGCGCGACACCCAGATCAGCGATCAGCCCAAGCTCGTCAACGAGTTCGTCAACACCTGGAGCGTCGAGGGCTTCTACGAGGAGGGCATCGCGCCGGCCGAGATGGGCTGGGGCACGCACGAGAAGCGCCTGCCCGAAGGCGCGTACGTCCACACGGGCGAGGGTCCCCGCAACCAGATCTGCATCGCCAGCCCTGGCATGCAGACGTGGGTTCGCTCGTGGGTGCCGTGCGGCGAGACGATGGGCATGGTCATCCGCCACGGCGAGTCGTTCACGATGTGTGACCACCTCACCGTGTGGGACGGCGATCAGGCCGTGTACCGGCCGACCGTGCACTACGCCTACTGCCCGACCGACGCCGCCATCGCCTCGGCCCTCGAGCTGCAGATGCGCCAGTGGGACCTGCAGTCCCAGCAGCGCATCATGAACAACGAGATCACCAGCGGCCGCGACGAGCTCGGCGTGCTGCTGATGGGGCACCCCTACGGAGCATGGTGGACGGGCAGCCGGTTGTCGATCGACGAGGCCCGCGCCCTGGTGCCCAACCAGAGCGCGACGACGCTGCAGGTGGCGGCGTCGGTGCTCGCCGCGGTGCAGTGGATGATCGACGAGCCGGAGGCCGGCGTGTGCGTGCCCGACGACCTTCCCTGGGAGCAGGTGCTCAAGGTCGCCCGCCCGTACCTCGGCACGTTCCACAGCGACGCCTCGGACTGGACGCCGCTGGCGTCGCGCGTCGACCCGTTCCGAGGCTGGAACGCCCGAGAGTGGGACGAGACCGACCCCTGGCAGTTCACCAACTTCCTGGTGTAGCCGTCGTGAGCGTCGTCAGCGGCCGAAGCGGTCGAACCAGGAGCCGAGGTCGGTGACGACCTGGTCGAAGCTCTCGGCCGCAAAAAGGATCGGCTGGAACGCCGCGATGTCGTAGTGCTGCGTCCCCATCGCTTCGATGTCGAACGGCCGCACCTCGGCACTCCGGAACGCATCGATCTCGCCGTAGCTCGACAGCAGGCCGGCGCCGTAGGTGCGCAGCTCGCCGCGCTCCCATACGAGCCCGAACTCGATCGTGAACCAGAACACCCTGCTGAAGAAGTCGAGCGCCTCCTCGGTGGTCGCCCGGCGGCTGGCCTGCCCGGCCAGCTCGTAGAGCTGCGCGAAGTCGCGGCCGCCCAGCGCATTGGCGTGCCCGATCAGCTCGTGGATGACGTCAGGCTCGGGTGTGTAGAACGGCGCCGAGTGGTGCCGGATGTACTGCGTGCTGAGGAAGCAACGATCGGCCAGGGATCCGTAGAAGCGCCGAGTGGGCACGAGTCCGGGCACCGGCGCGATGCGAAACCCGGTGAGCGCGGCGAGGCGACCGGACACGTCGTCGAGTTGGGGCACCTCGTCGGTGGGCAAGGCCAGCCGATCAGCGGCGTCGAGGTAGGCGGCGCACGCGAGTTGGTGGTGCTTGGCCCCCAGCTCGGTGCTGACGGTGTGCCACACCTCGCGCTCCTCGGCCGTGTAGTCGATCCGGGGGATGGGCCGACCAGGTTCGTACTCGTCGGCGGCCAGAGCGATGGCTGTGCGCCGCCGGCGGTAGTTCTGATCGGTGATGCCGGGGTGGTCGGACGGCAGGTCCGCCATCGCCATCGCCGACACGTCGAGCATGAACCCAGTCAACGCCGGGTTCGGCCCCGACGCAAGGGGAAAGCGGCTCCCCCCGGGGTCGGCTCGACGGCGCGCCAAACCGAGCGCCGGATGGTCCGCTCTACTGTGCGCCGATGGCGCCGCTGCTCGGAGACCGCACCATCGTCGAGGCCACCATCGGACGGGCACTGTCCAACGCGTTGGGGTTGTCGTTTCGCGCCGGTCCCGGTCCACCGTTCGCTGAGGCCCATCAGGGTCGCGGTGACGGCACGGGCAGCAAGCTTGGTGTCCTGCTCGGCTTCAAGAACGGCGGGGTGGGCAAGCACTCGCTGACCTCGGCCGGCGGCGATCGGCGGCTCACCGTCGAGACCAGAACGGGGGCTTCAACCCTCGTGACCGATGAGGCGCTCGGTCCGCTCGGGTCTCTCGAACGCACCGACGAGGCATCGTTTCTCCTTGGTCCGGAAGGGCGGGAGCTGGCGCGCATCATCGGCCATCCAGACGGCGCAAAGCAGTTCGAGGCGTTTCGCCTTCAGATCGTTGATCCGAGTGGCCCGTTGCTCGGTGACTTCGACGTGATTCGAACGTTGGCGGGCTGGACGCTCGGTCGTGACATCGTCGACGGCATGATCTGGTGGGACCGCGCCGGCCAGTCGCTGAAGGCGCCCTGTCTGGGTACCTCGCTGCGCCTCCTCGCCCCGGTCGACCCTGAGGTCGGGGATCTGCTCATGGCCCTGTCCGTCGACGCCGCCATCGGGTTGCGCCCGTACGTCCGGGCCATGCGCGACTAGGGCAGACTGCCCGGGTGCTGCGGTTCGCTGGTGGAAGCGGGCGGCGGTCGCAATAGCGTTCGCACTCGTGCACCACGACGAACCGGCGGCCCTGGCCGCAGCCACCACGCTCGGCACGAGCAGCGAGATCGACGTGCTGCGCATCGAGGCCGCCGTGCTCGAGATCATCCGGGCCATCGGCGAGGACCCCGACCGCGATGGGCTGATCCAGACACCGAGCCGGGTGGCTCGCATGTACGCCGAGGTGTTCGCCGGTCTGCGTGAAGACCCGGTCGACCACCTCGACACCTGTTTCGACGTCGGCCACGACGAGCTGGTGCTCGTGCGCGACATCGAGTTCGCATCGCTGTGCGAGCACCACTTCGTGCCCTTCCTCGGCAAGGCGCACGTCGCCTACCTACCGGGGCCCGACGGGCGCATCACGGGTCTGTCGAAGCTGGCCCGCGTCGTCGACGGCTACGCCCGCCGCCCCCAGGTGCAAGAACGGCTCACCGGGCAGGTGGCCGACGCCGTCGAGTCGTCGTTGATGGCGCGGGGGGTGCTCGTCATGATCGAGGCCGAGCATCTGTGCATGACCATGCGAGGCGTCCGCAAGCCGGGATCATCGACAGTGACCACCGCGGTACGCGGTGATCTCGCCACGGACGCCGCACAGCGGGCCGAGGTGCTGTCGATGATCAACGGCCACCGCCGCGGCCGCTGACGCCCTCGACCGCCCGCCCTCACGCGCGTAGGCACCGAAACGATCATGGGCTTTCCGACCTCGCGCATCGACGTCCCCGGTGACGGGCTCGACTGGTTGGTGCCGGTCGTGGCCAGCGCGGCGCTCGACCCCGAAGGAGCGCGCCTCGAGCTGCTGGCCGCCGTGCGGGGCGAGCCGGCCACCGCGGGGCAGCTCTGCGTCGGCTGCTGGGTGCTCGATCAGTCGCTCGAGGCGATGGTGCTGCTCCCGCACCGGGTGCTCGGTTGGGCCAACCCCGGTGGCCACGTGGACGCCGGCGAGCACCCGGCCGACGCCGCAGTGCGTGAGCTCTTCGAGGAGACCGGCCTGGTGCTGCGACCGGCGCGGGCCGAGCCGGCCATGGTGTTTCGGCGCGTGTTCCCCGTCGGGCCGCAGGGTCCGGCCCACCAGCACTGGCTGCTGGCCTACGCCTTCGTCGCCGATCATGACGCTCCCCTCGTCGCCGAGCACGTCGACGTCGTGCCGCAGTGGTTCGCCCTCGACGACGTGCCGCCCGGCCTGCCTGAGCTGGCCCCCTTCGCCCGCCTGATCGCCGAGCTCCTCCGAGCGTGACCCGCCATCGGGTTCGGCGCCTTCTCCCTCTCATTTCTGAGAACGAGGAAGCGCAGATCGTCTGTGAGGCCGCTCAGGGCGCCGGGCGGAAGCCGATCTGGAGCTGCTTGAGGGCACGGAGGCAGAAGTTCGGCTGCACGCTGAAGTCGTTGAGCGGTGCGCCCGCGTCGTCGTCGAGGAGCCACACCTCGTCGAAGCGCTCGACGAGGGCCGTGAAGCCGAGCACGAGCTCACGCCGGGCCAGTGGGGCCCCGAGGCAGAAGTGGTTGCCCACCCCGAACGTCAGGTGCTGGCGGGGCGCCTTGCGATCGAGGTCGATGTCGTTCGGGGTCGAGAACTGACGCTCGTCGCGGTTGCCCGAGGCGTAACGCACGTTGATCGTGGCGCCCGCGGGGATGGTCACCCCGTGCAGCGTGATCTCCTTGGCGGTGGTGCGGAACAGTCCCTGCACCGGTGATTCGAGACGGAGGACCTCCTCGGCGAACACGGGCACGGTGGTGGCCGGGTCGGCTTTGAGACGGGCCCACACATCGGGTCGTTGTGTCAGCAGCATCACGCCCGCTGACAGCGCGTTGGTGCTCGTCTCGGAGCCGCCGACGAAGGTGTCCGCCATCATCTCGGCGTGCAGCTCCTCGTCGGTGAGCGTGCGCCCCCACTCGGGCACCTCGGTGTTCACGATGTCGGACAGCAAGGTGTCGTCCGGGTGCTCGCGCAACCGGTCGAAGATCGGCTGGAAGTAGTGCTGGGCCTCGATCTCCATCTCGGTCGACCAGATGGCTTCCTCCTCGGTCTGCATCATCCCGAGGCGCTGCACCCACGCGTCGGTCCACGCCTTGATCTGCCAGATGTCGCCCTCGGGGACCCCCATCTGGTGCCCGATCACGATCAGCGGCAGCGGCACTGCGAACGCGCGCACCCAGTCGCAGCGGCCTTCGTCGATGAAGGCGTCGATGAGGCGGTGGGCGAGATCGTGGACGAAGGGGTCCATCTGCTCGATCTTCTTGGGGCGAAAGGCGTGGTCGAACAGGGTGCGCATCTGCTTGTGGCGCGGTTCGTCGAGCCCGGCCAGGGTGCGGGCCGGCACCCAGCCCTTCGTCTCGTAGAGGTGGCGGATCTTCTTGGCCCGCTCGGCCAGCGCCGGCACCACCACTCGGGCGTTGCGGTCGCCGCCGTTGACGAACGTCTCAGTGTCCATCAGCAGCGCCCGAAGGTCGTCGTAGCGGGTGATGACGTACATCCCCGTCGTCGGGTCGTGCCACACCGGCGCCTCGTCACGCAGGACCTCGTAAGCCGGGTACGGGCAGTTCTGGATGCCGGTGTCGAAGAAGTTGATGTCGTCGAGCTGCAGATCACTCATCGATGCCTCCCCAAGGCGTTCGCACCGATCCTGCCCGAAGCCACCGTCTGGGCCAAAGCCCAGCGTGGGTCATCAGTCGATGGCGGTGTCGGCCGAGTCGGCCGAGTCGACGGTGCCGGAGCCCGCCCGCGCCCGGCGGGCCAGCAGCAGCGCACCGGCTCCGATCGCCAAGATTCCGCACAGCACGAAGAAGATCACCTCGCCCGCCGTGTTGGCCTGGCCGAGGTGAGGCACCGATGTGCTGGATGCCGACGCGGCAAGAGGGACAAGGTGGGACATGACGGCCCCGAGGTTACGACCAGCCACGTGGCGCCAACGAGATCGGGACGATTGCCGTCGCTCAGCGCCGCTGATCGACCAAACGCCGGCTGAACGCCGGGTGAGGGGGCGGGCCGGTCTGACGGTTGGGACGATTGCCGTCGCTGAGCGTGGCCGATCGACCCAACGTCGACCCATCGCCATCCGGGCCGGGGCGCAGGGACGCTCAGGCGTTGGGTGTGACGATGACCCCACGGTCGCCGTAGGGGATGCGGTTCCGCTTGATGATGCCGCCGAGCGTGCCCAGCGCTTTGGTCACCTTGGTCATGAAGCCGTACTTGGCCTTGACCTTGGCCGAGATGGCCTCGAGCTCGGCGCCCTCGACGAGGCGGGCCGTGGCGTCGGTCGGTTCGGAACCGGCCCTGACCTTGCCCCGGGCATCGCACGGCTGGACGGTGACCCGGTCGGTGTGGGCGAGGCTCTTGGCCTTCCCCGAACCCGAGCTCGTCCAGAAGCCCAGCGCGCCGCCGTCGAGGGCCACCGACCACACCGGTGTCGCCACCGCCGAGCCATCGCGCTTGAACGTCGTCAACAGGACGTACTTCTCGTCAGCAAGACCCATTGCCCGAGGCTACTGAGCCCGGTGCGCCTCGAGAGGAGGATTCTGCGAGCCGTTCACTCGGGCTGATCGAGCGAGTACCCGATCTGGCGACCGAGGTTCTCAGGCTGGTAGTCGGCGGGCGCCGCGACCTCGACGATGGGGTCGTCGCGCTCGTCGTACTCGAGGTGCAGCGCCCGCGAGATGACGGCGTGCATCGTGTACATCATCGTGATGTAGGTGAACTCGAGGATGGCCTCGTCGCTGAGCTCGGCGCGCAGCGCGTCGAAGACTGCGTCGTCGACGCGGCCGAACTGGAGCACCAACGCATCGGTGTAGGCGAGGAGCGCCCGCTCCAGCGGCGAGAACAGGTCCGACACCGCCCAGGCCTTGAGCGCCTCGATCTTGTCCTCGGAGTACCCGAGGGCACGGCACGACTTGCAGTGCTGCGAGAAGACGAACTGGCTGCCGACGAGCCAGCCGGCGCGTGTCTGGCCCAGCTCGCGCTGCGCCGGTGCAACCTTGCGGTCGGGGCTCGCGTACAGCGAGAAGCCGCGACAGGCGTGCTCCAACACGTCGGGCGACTGGGCGAACACGGTCCACCAGTCGCCGGGCGTTCCTGTCGCCGTTCCCGGCTCGGCCACCGGGTCACGGTCGCCGAACAGCCGCTGGTACATGGACAGCACGATCGGCGCGCTGGCCTCTGCTTTCGGGATCTCGCGTAGTCGGGGCACGGCCGGACTGTACGGCGAGCGCCAGCGACGATGCGTTGAAGCAGGCGGAGCGGGCCGTGGTTGCCGTCGACGCCTAGCGGCTCGTGCTCAGAGCCAACGAGAGGGAGTACGAGTGGGAGTACGAGTGGGCCGCCTGGGTCTCGAACCCAGCACCTTGGGATTAAAAGTCCCCTGCTCTACCCGATGAGCTAGCGGCCCGAGGACCTCGTCGACCTCGATTCGACGAGAGGCGAAAGGACCCTAACCGCCGTGCTTCGCGGCTGGCACCGTCAGTCGGCGAGCGTGCGCTCCTCGGCCTTCGCAATGGCATCGCGAAGGTAGGCGAGCACGTCGGGCGGCGCCTTCAGCGGTGAACCGGCGTCGAACGGCGGCTGCGGGTCGTACTCGATCCCGAGCTGGATCGCCTGGGCCACGAACGACCCGGCGATGCGGTCAACCAGGGTCAGGGCCATGTCGATGCCCGACGACACCCCGGCGGCGGTGATGACCTTGCCCTGCTCGACGACGCGCTGCAGTGTGGGTCGCGCGCCGAAGGCCTCGAGCTGGGGCAGCACGGCCCAGTGCGACGTGGCCTCGAGCCCCTCCAGGATCCCTGCCTTGCCCAGCAGGATCGAGCCGCTGCACACCGAGGTCGTCCAGGTGGTGGTCGGGTGGACCGCCTTGGCCCACTCGATCACAGGCGCGCCATCTCGGGCCATGCGCCGGGTGATGAGGCCGCCGGGCACGACGATGACATCGGGACTGCTGACCTCGTCGAAGCTCGCCTCGGCGATGGCTGTCAGCGCGCTGTCGTCGTGGACTGGGCCTCGCTCCGCGGCGACGAACACCACCTCGGCACCGGGGAGCTGGTTGAGCACCTGGTACGGGCCCATGATGTCGAGAGCGGTGAACCTGTCGTACAGGGCGAGGGCGATCTTCATGAGCCGCAGTTCTACGGGATCCGGAGCGGGGCCGTCGAGGGACGCGCCACGGTCAGGCGGTGATCAACCGCGGATGGCGCCGATTCCGATGCCGATGCCGAGCGGGGCCGGCAAGGTCCATCACCGTCAGAGGGTACGGCTCGTCGCGCGCTCGACGATCACGACATCATGAAGCAGTGGATCCCCTTGGCCCGGTGCGCACCGTCGTGGCGGGAGCTGTGCGTTCCCGTGTCGTCGGGGCCGATCCTGCTGGCCGGGCGGCGGCGATCTTCGAGGCGCCCGGGCCCCGATGGTTCACCCCCGACGACCCGATCTGGGTGGTTCACGCCGACCCGGCGATGTTCGTGGGCGGCCTGCGGGCCCTCCTCCTGCAGTCGTTGCACCCGTTGGCGATGGCCGGGGTGGCGGCCCACAGCGACTACCGCAACGATCCCTGGGGGCGCCTCCAGCGCACTGCCGACTTCCTCGCCCGCACCACCTATGGCACCGTCGAACAGGCCGAAGCTGCCAGCGCCCGGGTGCGGGCGGTCCACGGCCACGTGCATGGGGTCGCTCCCGACGGCCGCCCGTACTCGGCCCGCGACCCTCACCTGCTGCGCTGGGTCCACCTGGCCGAGGTCGACTCGTTCCTCGCCGCCCACCGGCGCTTCGGGGCGCGGAGGCTCACTCCGTTTCAGGCCGACCGCTACGTCGAGCAGACGGGCCGGGCGGCGGCTGCCCTCGGCGTGGTCGATCCTCCCGGTGACCTGGCCTCACTGAAGGAGCAGCTCGCCGCCTATCGCCCCGAGCTGGTCGGCACCCGAGCGGCTCGAGAGGCTGCCGCCTTCTTGATGGTCCCGCCGATGCCGGTGGTGGCCAGAGCGCCGTACGCAGTGCTGGTTGCTGCGGCGGTAGCGATGGTGCCACCGTGGGCACGTCGTCAGCTCTGGCTCCCGTTCCTGCCCGTGACCGAGCGCCTGGCTGTGCAACCCGCGGGTCGAGCCATGGTCGGGCTGCTGCGGTGGGCGCTCACCCCCGCCCCACGATCCGCCTGAGCACCGGCGCAAGGTCGCCCCCCTCGCCCACCCCCACCGAGTCCAGCCCGAGCCATCCGGCCATCAGCGCCAGCTCCTCGGCCAGCTCGCCGCCCACCCCGATGGGGTCGTGGCCCGGTTCGAGGAACGCGCCATGGACGCGCAGGACGCCGGCGTGGCGATCGGCCTTCAGGTCGACGCGGGCGGCGATCGACTCGCCGAGCAGGAACAGGAGCACGTAGTAGCCGTAGATGCGCTTGGGCTGGGGCGTGTAGATCTCGATGCGGTGGCGCACCCCGAAGACGCGCTCGAGGCGGGCCCGGTCCCACACCAGCGAGTCGAACGGCGACAGCAGCGCCCGGGCCGTGATCCGCCGGGGCATCGCCGCCCCAGGAGCAAGGTAGGCCTCGTCCTTCCACCCCTCGACGCGCACGGGCACGAGCCGACCCTCCTCGACCAGTTCGGCGATGCGGGGCCGGGCCTTCACCACGTTCATGCGGTAGTAGTCGAGGAGGTCACGGGCGGTCGCCACGCCCAGCGCGTCAGCGGCCAACGTCAGCAGCTCACGGCGCGCGTCGGCCTCGTCGACGACTGGCCGTGCGAGGACGTCGGCCGGGATCATGCGCTCGACGAGGTCGTACTCACGCTCGAAGTTCGACCGTCGCCGAGCCGTGACCCGGCCCTGGCGAAAGAGCAGCTCGAGTGCCTGCTTGCCGTGGCTCCAACCCCACCACGGCCCGCTCTTGGCCCCGGGATCGCTGAGCTCGGTCGCGGTGATCGGTCCGCAAGCCGCGACCTCGGCCAAGACGGCCTCGAAGTAGCCGGGCCGGTCGTGCAGCACACGGCTGGCCCAGCTGCTCGACCAGTGCCGCTCGTGCATGAGCCACCGGAACAGGTGGTGGTGCGCGATCGGCAGCAGCGAGGCCTCGTGAGCCCAGTACTCGAAGAGCTCGGCATCGGCTGCCATGGCCGGCAGCAGGGTCCGGTTGTGAGGCCCGAGGCGCGCGAACAACGGCAGCTCCTGCGAGCGGGCGAGCACGTTGACCGAGTCGATCTGGATGAGCTTCACCTGGTCGAACACGGCACGGACGTGCCGACGGTCGACCCGTCCTGACGGTCGGGATCGGGCGAACCCCTGCGCCGCCAACGCGATCCGGCGTGCCTGCGCGGCCGACAACGACGTCGGCACTGGGATCAGTCAGCTTCGGTGATCGTGACCGACTGGATCGTGACCGGGGTGAGCGGCTTGTCGTTGCGGTCGGTGGCCACCTTGTGCATGGCGTCGACGACCTCGAGGCCCTTCACGACCTTGCCGAACAGCGAGTACTGCGGAGGGAGGCGCACGCCGCTCTGACCGCTGATGAGGAAGAACTGGCTGCCATTGGTGTTGGGGCCGGCGTTGGCCATGGCGATCGAGCCGATCTCGTAGCGACCGGCTGCCGGCAGCTCGTCTTGGAACTTGTAGCCCGGGCCGCCGCGGCCGGAGCCCTCGGGATCGCCGCCCTGGCACATGAAGCCGTTGATGATGCGGTGGAACGTGACGGTGTCGTAGTAGTGCCAGCGGGCCAGGTACACGAAGTTGTTCACGGTCTTTGGAGCCGACGCCGCATCGAGCGCGATGACGAGGGTGCCCATCGAGGTCTCCATGGTGGCCGTGTACCGCTTGGCGGGGTCGATGACCATGGGCGGCGGCGCGTCGAAGCGGGTGGTGCGGGGGCTGGAGCCGTCGGCGGCGGGGATCTGGGACATTCCAGAACCCTACCGGCGGCCGCTCGCGGTGGCCCCCGTCCGGGTCGGGGCCTACGGGTACGCTCGACCCCCAATGGACGACTCGGAGCGAGGGGTGGTCGAGCGGCTCGCCGCCGACCTGGCGACGGCGCAGGCCGTGCTCGACCGGCTCGACACCGATCCGGATGCCGCCGAGGCCCTGCTCGACGCGCTCGAGGCGCCCGCTTCCGAGGCGTAGGTGAGCCGCACGAGGGTGGTGCTGGTCGGCGTCGGGGTGGCCACCGCCACGGCCGTCGTCGCCGGCGGTGCCGTGGCCGTCCGCACGCTGCGCGACGAGGACCATCGCGCTCGGCTGACGCGCAGCGCCCGCGTGTGGCGGCTCAGCACCCGTCGCGCCGCGCACTACGCCGTGGTGAAGGTGCGTGGCGTCACCAAGGACGAGCAGGCCAGGGCCGCGCTCGAGGAGCAGTTCGCCATCCGATCGGCCGAGGACGTGGCGGCGGTGCTGGGGAACATGAAGGGCGCCATCATGAAGCTCGGCCAGATGGTCAGCTTCGTGGCCGAAGGCCTCCCCGAGGAGGCCCAGCGGGCGCTGGCCACGCTCCAGGCGGACGTGCCGCCCATGGCGCCGAGCCTCGCCGAGCAGCTCGTGCTCGATGAGCTCGGTCGTCATCCGAGCGACCTGTTCCTCGACTGGTCACCGGTCCCGGTGGCGGCCGCGTCGGTGGGGCAGGTCCATCGCGCCGTGCTGCACGACGGCCGGGTGGTCGCCGTCAAGGTGCAGTACCCGGGGATCGCTGCGGCCATCCGCCACGACCTCGACAACGTCGAGCTCCTGTACGCGCTCATGGCGGCGATGTCGTTGAAGGGACTCGACGTCAAGGGGCTGGTCGACGAGCTCAGGGATCGGATGGCCGACGAGCTCGACTACCGCATCGAGGCCGCCAACCAGACCGAGTTCTGCCGCCTCTACGAGCACCACCCCTTCATCCGGATCCCTGCCGTCGTGCCCGAGCTCTCGTCGGAGAAGGTGCTCACGAGCGAGTGGATCGAGGGCGCCACCTGGGCTGAGTTCGAGGCCACTGCGAGCGCTGCCATCAAGCAGCGAGCCGGCGAGGTGGTGTTTCGATTCGCGCAGGGCAGCATTCACCGCTACGGGGTCTTCAACGGCGACCCCCACCCTGGGAACTACCGCTTCCACCGTGACGGCAGCGTCACGTTCCTCGACTTCGGACTCGTCAAGCGGTGGACCGGCAGCGAGTGGGATCGCCTGTCGCCCTGCCTCGACGCGATCATCATCGACCGTGACGCTGTCGAGCTGGTGCGCACCATGGAGGACGTCGGCTTCCTGCGCCTGGGTCACGGTCTCGAACCGGAGGCCGTGTACGGCTACGTGAGCAGCCCGTACGTTCCCTATCTCACCGACACGTTCACCTTCACCCGCGACTGGATGCGAGACACCCTGACTCGCATCTTTGACATCCAGGGACCTGACCAGCCCGTGATCACCGCGCTCAACCTCCCACCGAGCTTCGTGATCCTTGATCGCGTCGTGTGGGGCGTGAGCGCGCTTCTGGCGCGGCTCGAAGCCACCGGACCGTGGCGGTCGATCCTCCTCGAGTATCGCAGGGGCGGCGCGCCGGCCACCGAGCTTGGCCGGCTCGACGCCGAGTGGCGCGCCCGCCGACCCTGACCATCTCGACGCATCGCAGGCCATGACGATCCCCTCCGACCTTCCACTGCCGACTTCGGCCTCTGGCCCCGTCGAACCGTCCACGTCGATCCACGGCCGCCGTGACCAGGCGCTGGCGGCCGGCGCGCTCGTCTGGGCGGCCGCGCTGTTCGGTACGAGCTTCGTCGTGGTGAAGGACGCCCTCGACAGCGGCGACCTGCGGGCCATCCCGTACCTCGCGTTCCGGTTCCTCATCGCCGCCGCCCTGTTCGCGCTGCTCGGCGCCCGCCGCCCCCGGCGCGCGGGTGACCTCCGCATCGGCGTCCAGGCGGGCTTGTCGTACACAGCCGGCATGGTCTGCCAGACGGTCGGGCTCCAGCACACCACCGCGGCCACCGCCGCCTTCCTGACCTATCTGCTGGTGGTGGCGGTGCCACTCATCACGTTCTTCATGACGGGGAAGCGGCCGTCACGAACGGTGATGGTTGCCATCGGCGTCGCCGTCGTCGGGCTCGCCCTCCTCACCGGTGGGGGCGTCGGGTTCGGCATCGGCGAGCTGCTGTCGCTGTGCGGTGCCGTGGCCTTCGCCTTCCACCTCATCCAGGTCGCCGATGCCGCTGCGACGCAGGATCTGCTGCACTTCAATGCCATCCAGTGCGCAGTCGTCGGGTTGGTGCTGCTGCCGTTCGTGCCCTTCACCGGTGGCATCCCGTCGACCCCCCATTCATGGGCGGTGGTGGTCTACGCGGCGGTGTTCGTCACCGTGCTCACGTTCCTGCCGTGGACGTGGGCGAGCCGCCACATCGACGCTACGCGGGCATCGCTCATCTTCCTGACCGAGCCCGTGTTCGCCGCCGTCGCGGCGGGGCTGACCGGTGAGTCGCTGACGGTCCTGGCCACCATCGGCGCCGTGCTCATCCTCGCCAGCGCAGCGCTGGCCGAGCTCGCCCCGGTGCTTGCCGCTCGGAGCCGCTCCGGCCGGTAACGTCCGACGCGCCAGCCGACCAAGGGGGACCGATGGCCGATCCGAAGAAGCCGAGGGCGCCGTTCGCGCCGTGGGACCGGCGCGAACTGCCGGGCGTGTTCGACGTCGAGGAGTCGGCCCGCCGGGTCGGGAACTACAAGTGGATCGAGATGAAGCTGTTCGAGGCGCTCGGGGGCTGGATCGCCACCGTGCCCGAGCTGGACGTCAAGATGCGCCTCGGCACGCACTGCTACCACCACGCCTGGCACTCCGAGCTGTGGCACAAGCGCCTTCCCGAGCTGCGCGAGATGAACCCTGAGCGGCTCACCCAACCGGCCAATGACGCCATGGTCGAGTTCGTCGAGGCCATGACCGAGCCCGAGGCGCCCGAGCTGACCATCGAGAAGCTGACCGGGGTCTATCGCGTGCTCATCCCCCACAAGATCGCGGCGTACACCTACCACCTCAACGGCACGAGCTCGATCACCGATGCGCCCACCATCCGCTCGCTCAAGATGATCCTGGCCGACGAGTTCGAGGACTGGCGCGACGGCGAGATGCTCCTGCAGTCGCTGATCGAGACCGACGCCGAGATCGATCGCTCCGTCGCTCACCAGACGCGGCTGGAGCGGATCATGCTGCGCGCCGGAGGCATCGCCGGCCCCGGGTCGATCGGGATGCCCGCCGTCGCCGCCAACGCAGCCGCGTCGTGAAGCGCCACCTGCCTGTTGCCGAGCTGGCCCGTGACAGCCGCTTCGCTCACGTCACCATGCGCGACCGCTTCAACGACCCTCGCTCGGTCCGGCCGCCGACCGAGGCCGAGGGCGGACCTGGTCGCCGCAACGTCAACCGCCTCACGCCGGCGCGCAAGGACGCGTCCGACGCCGCGCGCGTGCTGATGCACGGCATCTTCGTGGGAGAGATCCAGGCCCTCGAAGGAGCCGGCCGCACCTGCTTCGACTTCGAGACGGGTGACGGCGTCGATCAGGCGCCGTTCGCGCTCAAGCTCGACATGGCCCGTCAGTGCTGGGACGAAGCTCGCCACTGCGAGATGAGCGCCAAGTTGAGCGACTGGATGGGCACCGAGATCGGCGAGTTCGCCGAGAACACCGTGCTGTTCGAAGCGGCCTGCTCGAACGATCCCGTCCTGCGCCTCGCCGGTGTCAACCGTGCCCTCGAAGGGCTGGCCATCGACGTCTTCACCACGATGCGTGAGTTCGGCGAGGTGGCCACCGACCCGGTGCTCGCGTTCTGCGAGGACTGGATGCTCGCCGACGAGGTGACTCACGTGAAGATGGGCTCAGACTGGCTGCGGCGCCTCACCGAGCACGATCCTGCCCGCCGGGCCGCGGCACTCGAGTTCCAGCGGGTGGTCGACAAGCTCTTCTCCTACGGCGGCACCCGCAGCGACTCCGACGAGTCGCCCATCGGCCTGGCCCGCCGCTTCCGCGAACTGGCCGGCTTCACCGAGGACGAAGTCGCGGAGGTGGCCGAGCTGTCGTTGTCGGCCCTCGGCGAGGCCAAGGAGCGCAAGGAGCAGCTTCGTCGAGAGGCGGCCGAGGCGATGCTCGCCACGGCCCAGGGCTGAGCCATGTCCGTCACCGTCAGTCCTGAGCAGTTCTCGCTGGTGCTGTTCGAGTCGGCCGAGATCCACCGGGTGGCGACCGAGCTCCTCGAACGAATCGGCATGGCCGAGGTCGATCTCGTGGTCGACGTCGACGAGACCTCGCCGTTGGCCCGCATCGAAGTCCTCTACGGCGATCCGTTGACGGTCAAGGGCGACAGCGGGTCGTTCGAGGACCCGAGGCACCCTCGCCACACCGACGCCGACATCATCGCGACCTCGCTCGGCCGGGTGCTCCTGCGAGCCCGTGATCGAGCGAGCGGCACGTTCGACGATGCGCCCGCCGACATGGCGCTGACGCTGGCCCAGTCGGCGGCCTGGGACACGTACTCGGTGGGGCGGCTCACCCGCGCCGGCTACCCGACCAACCGCCAGCGCTGGCTCTACAACTACCGAAACCGTCACGGCTTCAGCGACGTTGCCGACGAGACCTTCGACCGCCTCTGGCAGGCCGACGGGCTCTCGTGGGCCGAGCTCGATGCCGCCTCCGCGGCGGCGGTGTCGGCCACCGCTGCTGCCGCCTCTGCTCGCTGAAAGGCCCACCCTCACGATGGCTTCCTTCACCAACCGGCGCGCCTCGGTCAATGGCGTCGAGCTCGACCTCCTCGAGTCAGGGCCAGCCGATGGCGCGCCGGTGATCTTGAGCCACGGCTTCCCCGAGGGCGCGTGGTCGTGGCGCCACGCGCTCCCCGCCCTGGCGGGTGCGGGCTACCACGCGATCGCCCCCGACCAGCGCGGCTACGGCGGCTCGTCGTGCCCGACCGAGGTCGCGGCCTACGGCATCGAGTCGCTCTGCGACGACCTCATCGGCCTGCTCGACGAGACCGGGCACGAGCAGGGGGTCTTCGTCGGTCACGACTGGGGCGCGCTGATCGTGTGGGAGCTGGCCCGCCTGCACCCCGAGCGGGTCAAGGCTGTGGTCGGCGTCAGCGTTCCCTTCGTCGAGTGGCCGGGTCGCCCGACCGAGCTCATGAAGATGATCTACGGCGACCGGTTCTTCTACATCCTGTACTTCCAAGAGGTCGGCCCGGCCGAGGCCGAGCTCGGCGCGGATCCCCATCGCACGATGTCCCGGATCCTGTACGGGGCGTCCGGCGATGGCTTCCGGGGCGTCCCGGCCGAGATGCCGCCGAAGGAGGGCACCGGGTTCCTCGACATGATGGTCGATCCGCCCGACCCCCTTCCGGCCTGGCTCACCGCCGACGACATCGATGCGTACGCCCGCCAGTTCGCTCGCAGCGGGTTCTTCGGGCCGGTCAGCTACTACCGGAACCTCGACGCCAACTACGAGGTCGTCAAGGACCTGCCCGCCAGCCGGCTGACGATGCCGTCGTACTTCATCGGCGGCGATCGCGACGGGGTCGTCATGATGGACCCCGGCGGCGTCGACCGGATGAAGGCGACGCTGCCCGACTTCAGGGGGGCGACCGTGCTGCCCGGTGTCGGGCACTGGACCCAGCAGGAGGCCCCCGAGGCGTTCAACGCCGCGCTGCTCGGGTTCCTGGCCACGCTCTGACCCGCCGATGCCAGGCCCGGTGAACGGGACCTGAACACCCGACGTCGTCCAACCGAACATCGCCCCGCGTCGTTGCCCCTCGGACTGGCCGGGTGGCACGGTGCTTCCATGCGCGGCAATCGGGACAGGGTGGCCAAGGCCGCCAGGGTGAAGCTCCTCGGCAACGTCAGCCTGCTGGCCGGGTGCACGAAGAAGGAACTGGCCCACCTGGCCGACCTGGCCTACGACGAGACGGTGCCGGCGGGCACGGTCCTGGTGCGCGAGGGCGACTTCGAGGCCGTGGCGTTCCTCGTGGCCGATGGTGAGGCCGAGGCCGAGCGCGGCGCCAGGGTCGTGGGCAGGTTCGGCCCCGGCGACGTGTTCGGCGAGCTGGCCCTGCTCACCGGCTCGGCCCGTTCGGCCACCGTCACCGCCCGTACCGAGATGGTGCTGGTCGTGCTCGAACCGGCAGCCTTTCGAACCGCCCTCGACACCCATCCGGCGCTGGCCGTCAAGGTGCTTGCCGCTGTTGGGCAGCACTTGGCCGAGATCACCCAGGAGCGCGGCGCCGTCGTCGCCTGATCGCTTCGGCCCACGCTTCCGCCGACCGCCTCAAGCCAGGTCGTGGGCGCTGAGGCCGTCCCACAGATCGACCTGGGGCGCCCGGGCCAGCAGCCCGGCACATGATCGAGCCATCTCGACCATGTCGGGTGAGTCGAAGTGGGCCTGCTGGGCCGTCGGCGTCTCCCACTTCTCGATCAGCAGCAGCGCGCCCGGCTCGGTCGCCGAGCCGCACAGGTCGATGTTGCGGCAGCCGGGGTGCATCCGGCTGACCACGACGTACTTCGACAAGATGGCCAGGAGAGCCCCTGGATCGGTGGCTTGGAAGCGGAGGGTGACCACGGTCAGTCGGACGTCGTCGGCCATGCGCCCCACCCTGCCAGACGGGGCCTTCGGGGCCCTCGTTGACGTGTTGTCACGCCAGCATCCTGGGCCGTACGAACCGCCGCCGGTGGGAGGGGTTGACCGCACCGTTATCGTGGGAGCCGCACCTGTGCGTCGCGGTGGCCTGTCGGCAACCTTGCCGTCATCGCCCGGCCACGTGCACACCACCCCGTTTGGCGGCGATGACTCGGCCCACGTCGAGATCCATCTGCCGTACACCAGCCCCAGGAGATGCCGTGGCGAAGGAGCGTATCGAGCGCGACGAAGAGGATCTCGTCCGCCTGTACCTCACCGACATCGGGCAGTACCCACTGCTCACGAAGGATGACGAGGTGCGCCTGGCCAAGGCCATCGAGGGTGGGGTCGCGGCTGTCGCGCAGCTCGAGGCTGGGGGCAAGGAGATCACCCCGGCCAAGAAGCGCGAGCTTCGCCGTCAGGTGCGTGAGGGCGAGGATGCCGAGCGCACCTTCGTGCAGTCCAACCTGCGCCTCGTGGTGTCGATCGCCAAGAAGTACCAGGCCTCGGGGCTGCCGTTGCTCGACCTGATCCAGGAGGGCAACCTCGGCCTGATGCACGCGGTCGAGAAGTTCGACTGGCGCAAGGGCTTCAAGTTCTCGACGTATGCGACGTGGTGGATCCGTCAGGCCATCACCCGTGGCATCGCCAACACGGGCCGCACCATCCGGCTGCCTGTTCACGCCGGCGACACGCTCGCCCGCTTGCAGAAGGCCCGGTCGCGCCTCGAGCTGAAGCTTGGTCGTCCGGCCACCCTGGCCGAGTTGTCGGCCGAGGTCGAGATGCCCGAGGACAAGGTCACCGAGGCCCTGCGCTTCGCGGCCGAGCCCCTCTCGCTCTCCGAGCCGCTTCGCGAGGACGGCGACGCCGAGCTCGGCGACATCGTCGAGGACCGTTCGGCCGAGTCTCCCTTCGAGGTCGCGGCCACGGCGTTGCTGCCCGCCGAGATCGAGAAGCTGCTCGCACCGCTCGACGAGCGGGAGCGACAGATCCTGGCCCTGCGATTCGGTCTCGACCGGGGCGAGCCCCGCACCCTCGAGGAAGTAGGCGAGTACTTCAACCTCACCCGCGAGCGCATCCGTCAGATCGAGGCTCGCGCCATGAGCAAGCTGCGCCACCCCTCCGCCGACACCGGCGCCCGGGATCTGCTCGCCGTCTAGGCGTACCGATCCCGGTCAAGAACCCACGAGGCCCGGCGGATTCCGCCGGGCCTCGTCGCGTCTTGAGCCCTCCGCGGGCTGATCGTTTCCGATGTCGGCCCAGCCGAGTACGCTCAACGCCGAGTTCACGTCGCACCCCCGGGTGCTCGAAGGAGGTCCCATGAAGAAGCTGCTCCTGCTCCTCATCCTCGTCGCCCTTGGTGCTGCGGTCGCCCAGAAGGTCCGCTCCGCCTGAGCGACGTCACCCATCGCAAGCTCACGGCCCCGTTCTCGGACGGGGTCGTTGCGCGTCCGGGCCCGCAGGCGTCAGGCGTTCGCGGCGCGCAGCGCCGAGCGCGCCGCGCCCACCGCGATCGCGCCGTGGCGAACCGCGGTCGCAGTGCCGATCGCCACGATGCGCGCCCGGCGGAGCGACGAACGCGCGTGGTGCGACGCGCGTGGCGGTACGTCGGGCAGGCCGTGGCGGCGGAGGTACCAGTAGGCGCCCGCGCCAACACCCACGGCGGCGACCGCGCCGCCGACCGCCAGCGTCGGGCCTTTCGGCGGCACCGGGACCCGGTCGCGCAGGCGGACCGGGTGGGCGAAGATCCGAACCTCCCACTTGCGGTCACGCGCGATGCGGGCCAGCTCGCGGTCGGGGTTCACCGCGACCGGGTTCCCGACCGACTCGAGCATCGGGAGGTCGGTGACCGAGTCGCTGTAGGCGTAGCTGCGGTTGAGGTCGATGCCGTCGCGGGCGGCGATGCGCGCCATCGCCTGCACCTTGTAGGGGCCGTAGGCGTAGAACGCGAGCTCGCCGGTGTAGCAACCGTCGGCG
>JBBRTJ010000025.1:0-35564 GCA_038244535.1 Acidimicrobiales bacterium
CATCTCAGCGTGCGCAGCCTCAACGGGAGCCGGCCCGCCGGGGGTGGCTTCCTGACCGACGAGTGGGGTGGCGGCGCGCTCTTCGATCTCGGGGTGCACCCGATCGCCGTCGCGCTCCTCGCCGCCGCCGCCGCTCGCCCCAGCGGCCGCGCCGCCTGGGTGTCGGCCCGCCTCGAAGGCGGCGACGGGCACAGCACCGACGAGCACGCCGAGGTCACCGTGGGCTTCGACACGGGGCTGGCTGCTTCGGTCGAGTCGTCCTGGAGGCCGGGCCCACTCGTGTGGGACGCTCAGGCCGCGAGTGTCGCCGGCGTCGTACGAGCCGAGCTGCTGCCCCGGCCAGGCCTCGAGCACAACGGCGAGCCGGTCGCGCTCGCCGAGGTGACCGCCCCGGTGCCCGAGCTCGAGGAGTACGGCTACCTCGGACAGCTGCACGCCTTTGCCGGCCACCTGGCGACCAGAACGAGACCGGCAATGGATGCCGTGTTCGGCCGGTTGGTGCTCGACGTCGTCTGCGCGGCCTACCAGTCCGCCGGCCTCGGAGGGGCCACGATCCCTCTCCCCTTTGGCGGGCCTCGTGACCTCACGCCCCTGCAGTTGTGGCGGCGCGGCACGCCGTAGGTCGTTCGGCTCAATCGGGGGGATCAGCCGTCGTGGCGTCATGAGCGGCGAGCCGTTGCGTTCTGACCAGTGGCCGAGACCTTCGGCCCCTGAAGGGAGCGCACCTCCGATGAAGCTCAGCCGCACCAAGATCGCCACCCTCCTGGCCAGCACGGGCCTGGCCTGTGGCGCACTTGCCGTGGTCACCCCGGGGATCGCGAGCGCAGCCGGCCCCGTCACGACGTCGTACGCCACCTATCCGGCGGGCATCATGCCGGCCACCTGCACGGCGCAGGGCAACGCCGGCGGCAGCCCTGCCATCCTGACCGGCGTCGTCTACAAGGTCACGGGCACCGGGGCAGGCACCTACTTCTCGCTCGCCAGCATCCCCACGATCGGCGCTGACACTGCAGTCACGATGAGCTGGAAGGCCTTCACCGCCGGCTGTGAGACCTCCGGCATCAGCCTGTCGGTCAAGTACGTCAACTCGGCCACGTTCTCGCCCTCGGTCGACCAACGCCTGTCCTCGTCCAACTCGTACTGCCAGGGCGCCTCGTGCGGCAACGGCAAGAACGGGTTCGGTGGCCTGCACGTCTCGATGCCGCCGCTCACTGCGAGCTACAGCGGCTGGCAGATCGACTCCGCGGTCGGGCCTGCCCTCGGCATCGTCGGCCCGTCCGGCAGCTACTACTCGGCCTCGCAGCGCTCCGCCGCCGGCAAGGCTGGCGGCCCGAACATGTTGATCAGCGCCAAGAACGGCGCCGGCGTCTACACGCCCCCGACGACCGAGGCACCCACCACCGCCGCCCCGGTCACCACGGCCGCCCCCGTCACCACCGCTGCCCCCGTCACCACCGCCGCCCCCGTCACGACCTCGGCCGCTCCGACCACCACGGCCAAGGCCGTGGTCACCTCGAGGACGCCGTCCACCTCGGCCCCGGCCACCAGGGTTGCCAACACCGCCGCCACGCAGGCCATCACGCAGGCCCCCACGCTGCCCATGACGGGCGTCAGCCTCCGCACGGTCTGGCTGGCCCTGGCCGCCCTGACCCTCGGCGGCTCGCTCCTGGTGGCATCACGGCGCCGTGCGGTGGCACTGCCCTTCTGACCTGCCAGAACCACGTCCTGTCAGGCCAGCACCACCGTCGGCCCGGGTCCTCGATGACCCGGGCCGATGCGCGTCAGGAGCGAGCGATCGAGATGACCTGCGCGCTGATCGCGTCCCACACGAGCGCAGCACCACGACGGTCGTAGTGCACACCGTCCCAGCGGTTACCGAGGTCGGTGGCGACCTTGGGGTCTGTGCAGTACGCCGCCGGACCGGTCACGAACGTGACGTGAGTGGGATCGGCGGCGGCCGCCTGGCGCATGAGCTGGTTGAAGTGCGCCGTGCGCTGGTCGTCGCCCCGCTCGGGGAGGGCCTTCAGGCCACCACCGTCGACGGGCCGACGGCACGGCACCTCGAGCAGCGCCACCTTGGCCCCGGCACCCTTCAGTGCGGCGATGCCACTGACGAGCTGGTCCCGTAGATGGGCATCGACCTCGGGTGAGCCGAAGGGGTACCACTGCCCACCCAGCTGGAGGTCAAAGACGTCCCACGCGCCGACCTGCACGAGAGCGATCGAGGCCCCCGATGACGTGACGGCGTTGGCCCACTTGGTCTGCCAGCCCTTGCACTCGGCGGCGAGGTTGCGGCGCTGACCACGCGAGCTGCGCATGACCCCTTCGGCGACGCTGCACCCCTCGACGGCGCCGTTGACGAGCTGGAACTGCGCCACCGCCGATGCCGGGGCCAGCTTGGCCAGCGTGCGGGCCACCGAATCCCCGACCACGACCACGGTCGGATGACCGGTGAAGGGCGTCGTCGGGCCCGGCGTCGTCGGCGCGACGCCCGCCGCGACCGTGGCCCCGGTCACCGCGGACGTCGGCACGCCACTGGTCGCCGTGATGGACACCGTGCTCGGGGTGACCGATGGATTGGTCACCACCGGGCCTGCCGGACCATTGGCATCAACCGGCGGCTGGGCCGAAGCCACCCGCACGACGACCGTGGCCATGACGGCACCGACCACGAGCGTCGCCAAGCCGATGCGACCGGCAAGGTCGGGGCGTTGCGCCCGGGCCACCTGCATCGATCGCCACAACCGCGGCAAGGCACCCTGTCGGACAGGGAGCTCGACGAAGCGGTAGCTCAGCTCGGCGACCACCACCGTGAGGACCAGGCGCAGGGCGAGCTGAGGGGGACCATCGAACCCGAGGTCCTGGACACGGGTGATCATGAAGATCGGCCAGTGCCACAGGTAGATCCCGTAGGACCGCACGCCGATCCAGACGATCGGGCGCAGTCCCAGGACCCCGGGCACCAGGCGAGCGGCAGGGTGCACGACCACGGCGATGGCCACGATGCTGATGAGGGAGACCTGGAAGAAGCCGCCGCGGTAGAGCCAGGTGCTGAACTCGTCGACCCGGCAGAACGCCAGGCCGAGCAGGCCGAGGGCCACGAGCCCCGCGGCGTCCCACACATAGCCCTCGCGAGCGCTTCGAACCCGGGCGGCTCCCTCGTTGCGGCGCCGCCACGGCGCGAAGCCGCACGCCAGCGCCGCTCCCAGCAGCAGGCCGGCGGCTCGCGTGTCGGTGCCGTAGTACACCCGGGACGGATCGGCGTTGGGGTCGTAGAGAAAGGCCATCCACGCGCTTGACGCGATGGCCAGGGCCACGATCGGAACCACCAGACGATGGACCTTCCCACCGACGAGCCGCAGTCCGGCCCAGAAGGCGACGGGCCAACCGAGGTACCACTGCTCCTCGACGGCGAGCGACCAGAGGTGGCGCAGCAGCGATGGGCGACCGAGGGCGGCGAAGTACGACTGGTCGAGGGCGATCAGGTACCAGTTGGTGACGTAGAAGAACGCCGCCAACGCCGCACCTCGCGCCTCGGCAACCATGTCGGGCAAGAACACGACGCTGTAGGCGCACACGACCACCAGCAGCAACCACATCGCCGGCAGCAGCCGACGAGCCCTGCGGAGCCAGAACTGGCCGAGGTTGATGCGGCGGTTCGACCGGAACTCCTCGATGAGCAGCGCGGTGATGAGGAACCCGCTGATGACGAAGAAGACCTCGACACCGAGGAACCCGCCCGGGATCCAGTCGACGCCGCCGTGGTAGAGCAGCACCGCCGCGACCGACACCGCTCGCAACCCGTCCAGACCCGGCCGGTAGCCGAGGCGCCGCGACGCCTTGACGGCGGGCGGCGCGGTGGCGCGAGGAGATCGGGGCGTCGTGGTGGTCATGGTGGTCGCCCGGGGGCGCCCAAGAGTTTGCCTCCCCGAAGCCGCCGCGCCAGGGCATCACCCCAGCCGATCGGCCTCGGTGAGGTGCACGACCCGACCACGGACCACGGTGGCCACCACGGCCAGCGAGTCGTCGAGCAGCACCAGATCGGCGTCGGCCCCCACCCTGAGCACGCCCTTGGCCGGTCGACCGATGATCCGCGCGGGGGTCTCGGTCGCAGCACGGACGGCCTGCTCGATCGGCGCGCCGGCCCAGGCCACAACGTTGCGGACCGCCTGGTCGAGCGTCAGCGTGCTGCCCGCCAGCGTGCCGTCGGCCAGGTGCACGGCCTCGTCGGGCACCAGCCCCAGAGGGGCCACCGCGTCGGAGACGAGGACCAGCCGATCCGCACCCATGGCCCGCCAGGTCAGAGCAACGACCATCGGATCGATGTGGATCCCGTCCGCGATGAGGCCCGCCACCACCTCGCCAGCCAGCGCGGCGCCGACCGGGCCGGGCTCTCGGTGCCCGAGCGGCGTCATGGCGTTCCAGAGGTGGGTGAGCATCGTGACCCCGGCGTCGAGGCCCTGGCGGAGCTCGGCGACGGTGGCAGCCGTGTGCCCGGCCGACACCACGACGCCACGCCCTACGAGCGCTTCGATCACCTCGAGTGCTCCCGGGAGCTCCGGAGCCATCGTCACGAGGGCCAGCCCCCGCGACGCCGACCACCGGTTGATCAGCGACGGCGTCGGCGCGCGGAGGTGCTCGCGTCGGTGGGCCCCGCTCCGCGCTGGGTTCAGCATCGGACCCTCGAAGTGCCAGCCGAGGGGCTCAGCCCCCGATCCCACCCTCGTCATTGCCGCGAGGTCGACCGCGAGGGCACGATCGGTGACGCTGGCCGCTGAGCTGACGACGGTCGGGAGGAACGACGTCACCCCGAAGCGCACGAGCACCTCGGCCACTTCAGCCACGCGCTCGGGCTCATCGGTGAGGTGGATGCCGTGGAGGCCGTTCAGCTGGAGGTCGACGAACCCCGGAGCGACCAGGAGATCACTCGCATCGAGCGTGACCGTCGGGACGTCCGCGCTGACCGCACCGATCTCGACCAACGAGCCCCCGGCGCAGCGGAGGTCGTCCCGCTCGAGGCCACGGACGCCGACGAGCGAGCCGCCTCGTACGACGAGCGAAGCCTCGGCGATGAATCGACCGGAGCGTGCGTCAGCTGACGATGACGGCAACCGAGGTGGAGCGAACGCCACCGTGGCCGTCGCTGAGCATGACCGAGATGGTGTCGACACCCGTGAAGCCGGCGGCCGGTGTGTAGAGCACTCGGCCATCGCGGCTCAGCTCGACTCGGCCACCACCGGTCCGGCGCACGGACAGGATCTGGAAGGGGTTGCCATCGCGGTCAGTCGGGTTGCGGAACACGTTGACGGCGGTGGTGACGTTGGCCGGCGCGTCGACTGAGCGAACCACCGACAACGGCGAATCGGAGTAGGCATCGTTCACCTTCACGGTAACGGTGGCGACGCTCGTGGCCCCGGCTCCGTCGGTGGAGGTGTAGGTGAAGGAGTCACTTCCGATGAAGCGGGGACGCGGGGTGTAGGTGCAGCTGCCACCCACGCAGAACACGGCGCCGTTGGCGGGCTGCGTGATGGCCATGAGACTGGCCACGACGCCCGCCGGAGCGACGTCGTTGCCCAGCACGTTCGCCGTCACCCCAGCACCCGAGACCGTGCGCATGGCATCGGCCTGCGCTCCGAAGGGACCTTTGCGCGACGGCGCGGCCTGCGCGGCGGACGCTATGGCGAACGCCGACACGGCAACGCCCGCAGCGGCGACGCTGGCGATCATCTTGCTTCGCTTGCCCATCTTGAGTGCCACGGTGTGCTCCCTGTGTGCGGACGGACGCTACCCCTGCGTGGGGATTGACGCCATCCACTCATCACTATGACGTCGATCACAGGAAAAAGGGTCCGAGAAATTGGTCACGTGATGCACAGCTCGTTGCCCTCGGGGTCAGCGATCGTGACCCAAGTGTGGGGACCCTGGCTCCCGCGGTGCAGCACGCTTGCCCCGGCCGCCACCAGGCGCGCCACCTCTGCTTCGACCTGATCGGGCCCCACCCAGATGTCGAGGTGCAGGCGGTTCTTGACCGTCTTTGGTTCGGGAACCAGCTGGAACAGGATCCGCCGGCGCTCGCCACGCTCGGGGTCGTCGGGGTGGCCGATCGCGGCACCCTCCTTCCACACGAGCGCACCTCGATGGGTCGTGGTGTCCGCCTCGGTGGCGTAGCCCTGCTCGATCATCGATCGGATGAACGCCTCGTCACTGGGCTCGACCGTCCACCCGAGGGCCTCGGCCCACCAGTCGGCGAGCACATGAGGATCGGCGCAGTCGACAACGACCTGGAAGCTGTGGGCCACAACCTCGATCATAGGCAGGCTTCACCAAGTCTTGGACGAACCCAGGCAGACCCATGGACAAGCGTTCGGTTGAGTGGGTTCCATCGGCCCGCCCCCCGGCGAGACTCGTGCGTGGAGGGTATCTTGAACGGATCTCGGATCAGGAAGAGCGTGGTCGCCGTCGCTGCGCTCGCGTCACTGGGCGCGATGGCGATGCCGGCAGTCGCGGCGACGCCGGCGGCGACCGTGAAGGCGCCAACGGCGGCCGCGACCTTCACCCCGGCCAGCGTGGCGCCCGGTGGGGTGTCAAGGCTTGTCGTGTCGGCTACGAACAACACCACCAGGGGGATGTCGAGCGTCGCTCTGGGCGTCGTGCTGCCGCCCCTGCCGGTGACGATCGTGCGGCAGCCCGCGGGCGCCGGCTGCCGCCGGGCCGTCGGGAACCTCCTGTACTGCCTCGTCTCGCTCTCCCCGGGCACCACGCGCTCGCTCATCCTGGACGTTACGGGCTCGGCCGTGGGCACCTTCACCGCGTCGTCGTACGCCCGCAACATCGCCACGATGGACGAGACGGGCGCAACCGCCACCCTCACCGTCGGCTGAGGCTCGGGGACAACGGCCCTCGGCCCTGACCGCCGCCACGGGCGCGCTGGAGTGGTCGCCGCTCCCTAGTACTCGATGACGTGGACGGGCTCGTGGGCGTCGCCGATGGCGGCGTGCAGGTCCTCGACGCTCCAGCTCGGCCGGCGGTCGATGATCGTCTCGTGCGGGTGCTGCCACACCGCGAGCTTCGAGCCGTTGAACGTGAAGAGCTGGCTGCGGAGGTGATCAGCCTGCGGGCTGCAGAGGTAGACGACGATCGGCGCGACGTCATCGGGCCGGCCGAAGCCGAGCTCGGCCGCAGTGGGTGCCGGCCGCTCCGCGGCTTCGGCGCGCTTCGCGGCGTTGTCGAACACGACCTGGGTCATGTCGGTCTGGGCGATTGGCCAGAGCGCATTGGTGCGGATGCCGAAGCGGGCCAGCTCGACGTCCCACGCGTAGAGCATCCCCATCACCCCCGCCTTCGACGCCGCGTAGTTCGTCTGGCCGACAGAGCCGACGAAGGCCGAGTTCGAGATGACCTGCAGCAGCAGCCCGCCGGTGTCGCGCATGGCCGAGGCGGCGTGGCGGCTGACCGACCACGTGCCTCGGAGGTTGACGGCGACGACCTCGTCGAACTCCTCCGGGGTCATCTTCATGAGCGTGCGATCTCGCACGATCCCGGCGTTGTTGACCACGGCGTCCAGGCCACCGAAGCGATCGACGCAGGTGGTCACGATCTCCTCGGCCACCGAGTCGTCGGCCACCGAGCCGACGACGGGCACCGCCACCCCGCCGGCGGCTCCGATCGCAGCGACGACGTCGGAGAGCAGCGCGGCGTTCGTCCCGTTCACCACCACCTCGGCGCCTGCCGCGGCTACGGCCAACGCGAAGGCCCGCCCGAGCCCACGCGAAGCGCCGGTGATGATGATGCGTCGTCCATCGAGAAGTCCCACGGCGGCGCAGCGTAGGCAGCCACCCCGAACTTGTGCGGCGAGAGCGTCAGGAGACCGCGTTCGCCGCACAAGTTGGCGGGGCGGCCCGGGCAGCGGCGTCTGGGGGGACGTGGCGAGCGCGGCCGGGGCGGCGGGCGGGAGCGGCGGCGGACCCCGATCGGGGCTACACGAACGTGACCGTCGTGGATCCCGTCCCGGTCCACTTGGTGGTGGCTGTCGCGGTGAGCAGCACTGTGAAGGCCACCGTCGACGTGACCGAGAAGTGGGCCGTGCCGGTCGCATCGGTCTTGGCCGACAGAGGCTTGATCACCACGCCCGCAGCCGGGACCGCGGTGAGCACGATGGTGGCGCCGACGACCGGCACGCCGAGCACGTCGGTGGCCAGGATGCTGATCTTCGCGACCTGCTTGCCGTTGGCGATGGCCGTGGCCCGACTGGTCGATACGGCCAGAGTGAGCGGGCCCACCGTCGCCGTCCCGGCTCCGGCTACGACTCCGACCCATGCCGGCGCCTGGGTCGACAACGTGAACGTGCGCACGTCGGTGGCGGCCGGGTTGGCCAGCACCTTGATGACCACGGTGGCCGACGACGCGCCAGCCGGGATCGTCACGGTCCCGTTCCTGGTCGTGTAGTCCATGCCCGCCAGCGCGGTACCTGGATGGGTGGCGAACTTGACCGCGGTGGCGACCGGCGCCGCTCGATCGAGCGACACGGTGAACACGGCGTTGGCCGTGAGCGCCGTCGGTCGCGTCACGGTCGGGTTCGACACGCTGAGCAACGGCCCCTCCAGTATCGTGCCCGTCGCCGAAGCCGTCCCGACGACCAAGCCGCTCGGCGCCGAGAACGACAACGAGAACGACACCGCACCAGGGACGGTCGGCACGCCCCCGGGTACCGTGATCGACAGCGTCTGGTTGGTCTGACCGGGCAGGAACGTCAGCGTTCCCGTCGCCGCGGTGTAGTCACCGGGAGCAACTGCTGTCCCATCGACCGTCGCGTAGTTGACGGTCACGGGGGCGGCCGCCGCGACGTCGAGGGTCGCGACGAAGTCGGCCGTGGTGCTGCCGGCGCCGGGCTTGGCGACGGTGGCGTCAGCGACCGTCAGCGTGGGCGAGCCTTGGAGCCAGGACAGCACGGCGGCTCCCCGGGCCCCACCCATCCCGTCGACCGAGATCATGTACTGCGTACCGGCCGTGGCGGTGAAGGTGATCTGGCTGCTGACGCCATCGGGGCCAGAGTTGTCATCACTGGCGACCCGGTAGAGACCGCCGATGTTGCCTCCCCACGCCGCCAACCCCGTGTCGAAGCCGCTGGCGTAGGTACTGAAGGTGACCGGTCCGTCGGCCGGAGCGATCCACGTCCACCAGACCGTCTCCAGCGGCGGGTTGCCCACCACCGTGTAACCCTCGCTCGGCTCGCCGGACGCTCTCGTGGTGTCCGCGGTGACCTGGCCGGAGGGGCCGGCGATCGCGGTCGGCGTGAAGAGCGAGTCGTTCGGCGGTGGGTTCAGGGCCCACTGCAACAGGAAGGTGCCATCGAAAGCGGGCAGGTTCGGCAGGTGCGTGATCGCGGTGTCGACCTCGATCCAGTAGGTCGTGCCGGCCTGGACGGGGAAGCCGTTGATCCCCGGCAGCTCCGTCAACGGGTAGTAGTTGTCGTTGGTGGCGATGTTGAGGCAGCAGGTGTAGGTCTGGAAGATCGCCAGGACCGGATCGAAGGTCGGTCCGCTCACGGCATCGGTGATGTTCACGCTGAGCACGCCCGACTCGCTCGGGGTGTACGAGAACCAGACGCTGTCGCAGATCCCCTTGGCGTACGAGCTCGGGCAGCTGTCCCACATGTCATCGGGTCCGGGTGTGGCCCCGATGGTCGAACCGGTGATCGTGCCGGTGTTGCCGGTCAGGGCGACGGCCCCTGCTGAGTCATCGTTGCTCGGTGGGTTCTGGGCGTAGCTCATCGTGATGTTGCCGATGGCGCCGCTCAGCCCGTCGACTTGGAAGAAGTAGTTCTCGAAGGCGAAGGCGTAGAAGCTGATGACGGACCGGCCGCTGCTGGTGGGCGCAAACCCGGTGGTGCTGATCGACCAGTCGTCGTAGTAGAGCCGGGTCAGGCCGGCCGGCGACGTGGCGGTCGACGCCCCCGAGTAGCCGACGAGCCGGGTGGCGAAGTCGGATCCGACCAGGCTCACGGTGACCGGTCCATCAGCGGGCGGATGCCACTTCCACCAGACCGTGTGGGCGGGCAGGGCGAGCGGCTCGGAGATCTCGCCGGTCTCAGTGGTGGCCTGGAAGTTCGAGCCCACGCTGCGACCTGACGCCCCGAGGAGCATCGTGGCATTGGCCACGTTGTCGTTGGTCGGCCGCGTTGCCACCACGGCGAAGTGCAGGACGCAGGCGCCCTTGGCGGCAACAGCACTGTTCGGTCCTCGGTAGCCGTCGAGGGCGATGTGGTAGGTGTGCCCCGCCTTGGTCCCGAAGGTGATGGCGCTCTGCGGTGTGCCGGAGGCGTCGTCGTTGGCGGCGACGAGGTTGCCCGCGTTCGTCACGTCGTAGGCGGCCAGCAAGGTGTCGTATGACGACCCGAAGGTGTCGAAGGAGACCCGGCCATCGAGCGTTGGCGTGACGGTGAACCACGCTGAGGCCCCACCACGGTTGCCAGCATGGTTGGCCTCACCGGTCACCTTCATGAAGAACCGAGGGTTGTCGGGCAGGCCGATCGTGGCCGTGCTGCATGCCGAGAACGTGCCCGAGCCTGAGAACGAGGTGGCCCCGACCTCGTCATCGTCGCCACCGATTGCGTGGTCGCGCAGCGTCTTGTAGACCGCGATGCGGCGCAGCCCGCCGAACCCACCGGGACGGGTGTCGGTCAGGTTCACGCCGCTGGTGCGCAGCGAGGTGCGTATCCAGTTGACCGATGCACCGGGGACGAACTGGTGGAGCAGCGCTACCGCGCCGGCGACGTGCGGCGCTGCCATCGAGGTGCCACTGGCCTGGACGTAGCCGGAGATGAAGCCGCCGGTTGGCGGAGGAGTCGACGACTCGATGCTGACGCCGGGCGCGACCGCCTCGATCTTGGCGCCGCTCTGGGTGAACGACGCGATCACGTCGCTCACGTCAGACGCGGCAACAGCCAGCGCAGAACTGATGCAGGCGGGGAAGTCGACCTGGGTGGTGTTGCCGTCGTTGCCGGCCGACGTCACGGGGGTGATGCCGACAGAGACGAGGTTGGCCATGGCGGTCGTCATCGCCGAGTTCACCGAGTCGCACGTGCCCGTGTAGTCGCCGCTGCCCAGGCTGAGGTTCGCTGAAGCGATTCGCCTCGTGGCACTGAGGCCGTAGACGTAGTCGAGGCCGGCGATGACGTCGCTGTCCGACGCCAGCGGAGCCGCTGACCCGTTGTCGGTGTGGAACACCCTGATGGGCATGATGTTCGCCTTGGGTGCCACCCCGTTGAAGGTGTTCGTCCCGTCGTTGCCGTTCGCCCCGGCCGCGATCCCTGCGACGTGCGTGCCATGGAAGCAGCCCGGTTGCCCCATGTCGCAGTAGTGGCCCGCTCCCGCACCGGTCTGGGTGGTGGCGCCGTTCGGACAGCCGCCGCTGCCGTCAGAGTTCCGGGCGAAGCAGGCCTCCGAGACGATCCGCCCGGTCAGGAACGGATGCACCTCGTCGACGCCGGTGTCGAGGATGGCGATGGTCTCGCCCTGCCCGTCGGCGCCCACGTTGTTGGCCAGGTCGGACTGGATCACCGTGGTCGAGGTGCCGAGGGTGGCCCTGGGTTGGGGAGCCCCGACCTGGCTGGCGCCGACGGGCCCCACGGTGCGAGGCGCGACGCGCGACGCGGGCCGAAACGTGCTCGGGTCGGGCACGGAGTCGTTGAGCTTGTTCAGGCGATCGGGCACGATCTGGCGGACTCGGGGGTCGCGGGCCAGGCTCTGAGCGGTCGCCCTGCCGACGCGGATGGCCATCGCCGGAAGGTGCGCGTACCTGCGCTCGACCTCGCCGCCGGAGCGGGTGACCGACACCGCGAGATCGACCTGAGCCGATGCGATGAGCGCCATCTGGTTCGCCCGTGCAGTCGCCGACAGGGCGCCGCCGGGAGTGAACGCGGTGTTCAGGGTCACGACGTACCCGCCGGTCGTCGACGCCAGGACGGTGATGGGCGATGCCGCTGCGGTGCCGGCGGTGACCACGCTCGCCCCGCTGGCGATGACGATCGGGGCGATCAAAAGGCTGCACAGCCGTCGACCGATGTGGTGCCTGCTGATCCTCACGAAGCTCTCCCCCTGGGCGCACTGCTGGTGATCGAAGCGTAGGGAGCGGGCCCCGCCAAGGAATCGGGGGAACCCCTTCCTAGGACGCCCGTTTGTAGGGTCAGGGCGTGGGCGCGCCGATCGGTCGGGACGACGAGCACAGAGCGCTGACCCTCGCGATCGACGCCATCGGCTCGGTCTCGTCGGTGTTGCTCCTGACCGGCGAAGCCGGCATCGGCAAGAGCGTGGTGTGGCAATCCGCCGTCGATGCCGCCCGCGACGCGGGAGCCGTCGTGCTCGTCGCACGAGCGACGGTGGCCGAGCAGCACTTCGGCTACGCCGCCCTCAACGACCTCGTGAGCGGGCTGGACGAGACCTGCCTCGATGGGCTGCCTCCCCCACAACGACGGGCCATCGATGTCGCCCTTCGCCGCGCCGATCCCGACGGCACCGACGTCGACCCTGCTGCGGTCGCCTTCGCCACCGCTCGGCTGCTGGCCGCTGTCGATGCCCCGCTCGTGATCGCTCTCGACGACCTCCAGTGGCTGGACCGGCCGAGTGCCGCGGTCGTCGACTACCTCGTGAGCCGCCTCCCCGCCGCAGGTCGGGTGGTGATGGCGACCTGGCGCGCTGGTCTCGCGTCACCGTCTGGGTTCACCGCTCGTCCGGTTGACGGCCAGCAGGTGCTCGACATCGGTCCGCTCACCGTGGCGTCGGTCCACCACATCGTCAAGGACCGCCTGGGGCAGTCCCTGACCCGGCCGACGCTGATGCGCATCTTCGACCTGTCCGGCGGCAACCCGTTGTTCGCGTTGGAGCTGGCCCGCCACCACCTGAGCGGTGGCGCCCAAGAGCAACCGCTCCCGACGACCTTGCGCGAGGCGATGCAGGAGCGCCTGGCGCCGCTGTCACCGGCGTGCCGCCACGCGCTGACAGTGATCTCGGCGCTCGGCCGACCGTCGGTCGAGCGGGCGATGGAGGTGGCCGACCTCCAGGCACTGGCTGAGGCCGAGTCGAGCGGGGTCGTGGTCATCAGCGCTGGACGGATCGGGTTCTCGCACCCGCTGCTGGCCGCCGAGGTCGACGCGGGCACGACCGTCGCCGATCAGGTGGCAGTCCACCGTCAGCTCGCCGCCACCAGCACCGACGTCGAGGAGCGGGCCCAGCACCTCGCCCGCGCGGCAACCGGTCCCGATGCCACCGTCGCCGCCGAGATCGACGCCGCCGTGGCCGCGGCCCGGACCCGGGGCGCGCCGCAGGTTGCCGCCGAGCTGGCCCAGTTCGCCATCGCCGTGACGCCCGCCGGCGACCCGGCCCGCTGGGCTCGGCGTCACGCCCTGGCCGTGCACCTCTTCAGCGCCGGCGAGACCGACCAGGCCCGCCAGGTGCTCGAAGCGCTGGACGCCGAGACGACCGATCCGACGTGGCGCATGAAGGCCCTGAGGATGCTGGCCGAGATCGCCTATGAGTCGTCTACGGCCGACGAGGCCGTCAGCTACGCCACGGCCGCGCTGGCGCTTGCCGGCGACGACCCCCTCGCTCAGATCGATCTCCACGCCACGTTGGCGCGAGTTCACTACAACGACTTCGCCCTCGCCCTGCACCACGCGCGGATGGCGCGAACCATCGCCGAAGCCCAAGCCGATGTGCCCGCCGACGTGATGGCGGCTTCCATCCTCGCCGAGGCGATGACCGCCTTCCTCGCCGGTGAAGGCCTCGACGTTGCCGCCTACCGGGAGGCGGCCGTGCTGGAAGCAGCCAGCGGGGCACCACCGCGCCTGGCCGACAGCGCACGCGCCGCATTGGCGGCCGACCTCAAGTACGCCGACGCGTTCGACGAGGCCCGCCAGCTCCTCCTCGCCGTTCACGCCGAGTCGGTCGAGGGAAGCGACGAGGCGTCTCGGCCCTTCGCGCTCAGCCACCTCCCGCAGCTCGAGTTGTGGACCGGGCGGTGGGATGCCGCCGAGGCCTGGGCTTCCGAGCACCTAGCCCTCGCCGAGACGACCCACCAGAGCGGCCAGGCCGCCCAGGCGCGGTTCAACCTGGCCATGGTTGCCGCCCATCGCGGAGACCTGGAGCCGGCGAGACACGCCGCCACCACTGATCTGGCGGACGCCGAGGCCACCGGCGACTGGTGGAGCATCACCTCCCTGACCGCGCTGCTGGGCTTCCTCGCGTGGTCCGAAGGCGATGCCGCCCAGGCCGTGGCGCACCTGTCGCGTTCGTGGCAGGTCCGAGAGCAGATCGCCTTGCGCGAACCTGGGCGGTTTCGCCACCTCGGCGACCACCTCGAGGCGCTCGTCGCGCTGGATCGCCTTGACGAGGCCACCATGGTGGTCGAGGTCGCCGAAGCCCGAGCGCGCCGGCTGCACCGCCCGTCGGCCCTGAACGCGACGCTCAGAGGCAAGGGCCTGCTCCTCGCCGCCCGAGGCGACCGATCGGGATCGGAGCTGGCCTTTGCGGAAGCTCTCGCCGTGCTGGACCGCGTGGCGCTCCCGTTCGAGGTGGCCCGCACCCAGCTGGCACAAGGCCAGGCGCTCCGGCGGGCCAAGGCCAAGCGTGCCGCCCGTGAGTGCCTCACCGAGGCCGAGCGGGCCTTCACCGCCCTTGGCGCGCATCGCTGGGCCGCACGGGCGGCCGATGAGCTGAGCCGGGTCGGGTTGCGGGCCGCCAGCCCACTGCACCTCACCGAGACCGAGGAGCTCATCGCCGGGCTGGCCGCGTCGGGAGCGAGCACGAAGGCCATCGCGGCGACCGCGTTCCTCAGCCCCAGAACCGTCGAGTCGAACCTGACCAGGATCTACCGCAAGCTGGGCGTGACGTCGCGCGCCGAGCTGGCTGCGCTCGTCGCCAAACGAGGCGGCTGACCTTCACAGGGGTTCCCCCGATTCCTCACCGGCCGCTCGGCCCTACGTTGAACCCAGCGACGATCACCGCCGCACCGAGACCGAGGCCATGTCCAACCGACCGTTGTTCCTCGCCGAGCTCTACCGACCCGGGTGCACCACCGCCGCCGCCACCGCGATGGTGAGGCGGCTGCGCGCCGCGGTCGAGGCCCGCGCCGAAGTGGCGCTCATCGAGTCGATCTACCTGCCCCACGACGAGCTGCTGCTCTGCATGATCGAAGCCGGCGGGCGCGACCTCGTCGACCATGCCGCCGCCGACGCGGGCCTCTCGTTCGACCGGATCAGCCCCGCCGTCGGGATCGTGAACGCCCTGGGCTGAACCACCGGTCAGCCGACGAGGGCGAGGAGCTCGTCGCGGTCGGGACCCGGGAGCATCGGCGGCACCTGGCCCGCCTTCGTGGCCACCCGGGCCTCGATGTCGGGCCGCGCCAGCACGTCGCGTGGGAGGGCCAGGCAGTGCATGGTCTCCATCAAGGCCCGGAAGACCTCGGGATCACTGGCCGCGGCGACCTGGAAGGAGGCGATGGTCGGATCGAGCGGCGGCGGCGTGCGACCCTCGCTGAGCGCCGCCACCCGTGCCGCTCGGGCCCGATCGGCGGCGAGCTGGTCGCGGTAGAAGGGAGCCACGACTGCCTCGGTGACCTCGTCCCAGGCGAGGGCGAACGCCATCGGGTCGGCGATGCCGGCCCGCACCACCCGGCGCAGCTGCTGGGCGTGGATCAAGCCGATGCTGATGCCCCGTCCCGCCGACGGGTTCGTGCACGCCCATGCGTCACCCACGACCGCCACACCGGTCACGACCGGAAGGCCGTCGACGACGAAGCGGCGGTACTTGTCGAGCACGCCCCCCATCATCAGCACGTCGGTCATCGGCTCGCCGTCCAACCAGTGGGCATAGAGCGGGCAGGCCGCCACGACGCGGGTGAAGCAGTCGACGTCGCGGAAGCGCCGGAGGGCGGCGTCACTGGCGAACGCCGACATCGTGATGGACCACGTGTCGTTGTCGCCGACGAGCGTCAGCAGCGAAAAGGTCCCGAGCAGTGCAGCTTGGGGCCCGAGGACCGCCGGTCGATCAGGGCCCTTGTAGAAGCGCGTGTAGTAGACGAAGCCCGCGTCCTCCACCTCGACGATGGCGTCCGCGGCGCCGATCCCGGCCAGCCAGTCGGGCAGCTTCGAACGCCGGCCGGTGGCGTCGATGACGAGGTCGGCCCGCAGCTCCTCGCCGGTGGCGGTGCGCACGCCGACGACGTGGGGAACCTCGTCGCTGGCGGCAGGTCCCGTCAGCAGCGCGGCCACCGTGACCCCCCGTCGGATGCTCAGCCTTGTCCGGTGCCCGGCTTGAGCAGCTACGACCGCCTCGACGGTCGGGCGGCGGCCGGTGACCGACCGGAAGCGATCGTCGTCGTCTCGCCGGCTGCGGTCCTCGATGAACGGCGGCATGGTGTCGATCGGGTCCACCCACACGCACCCGGCATCGAGCAGCGCGTCGATCATGCCCGGCAGCTCGGCATCGAAGACCTGACGGACCCGGGCGAGCAGTACGTGGGGTTGGTGGAACTGGCCGACCCCGCGACGCTCCCATCCTTCCCAGGCCTGCGTCGCCGACCCGGGCACCGACCCGGAGTCCTGCTCGAGAACGGTGACCTGATGGCCGTCGTCGGCCAGCATCATGGCCACCGACATCCCGATCACGCTGCCGCCGCACACGATGATCGAGCTCATGACTCACCTCCGGGCGGAGCATAGGCAGGTCGGTGCGCCGCGCTTGGGGCCACGGCCGCCGGTGCACTAGACACCTGCACCGGTCCAAGGGGAGGCATCGTGTCGCAGTTCGATCTGTCCGGGAAGGTTGCCGTGGTCACCGGTGGGGGCCAGGGCATCGGCGAGGGCATCGCCAAGACGTTCGCCGAAGCGGGGGCAGCCGTCGTGCTGGCCAACCGCCGCGCGCCGCAGGTCGAGCGCGTCGCCGCCGACATCGTCGCGGCCGGGGGTAGGGCTCTTGCGGTGCCCACCGACGTGACCGACAAGGCTGCACTGGCCGCGCTGGCCGACACGGCGGTGTCCGCGTTCGGCGGACTGAACATCTGGGTGAACAACGCCGGCGGCTCGCCCGTGCGCACGCCGCTCAGCGAGCTCAGCGACGACGACTGGGACGCCTGCATCCGCCTCAACCTCACCTCGATCTGGAAGGCCTCCGTGCTGGCCGCCGCCCGGATGGCCGACGGTGGTTGCATCATCAACATCTCCTCCCCCGCCGCGTTGCGGGGCGTGCCCGGCAGCGGCCACTACGCGGCGGCCAAGGCAGGCGTGAACTCGCTCACGATGACCCTGGCGCTCGAACTGGCGCCGAAGGTGCGCGTGAACGGCATCGCCCCCGGCTACATCCCGACCGAGGTGATGCTCACTGCCCTCGACACCGACATCGACGCTCTCGAGAAGATGGCGCAGGCGCGCATCCCGCTGCAGCGGTTGGGGACGCCCAACGACATCGGCTCGTGCGCCCTGTACCTGGCCAGCGAGGCCGGCAGCTGGGTCAGCGGTCAGACCCTCACCGTGGCCGGCGGCCTGTAGCCCCAACCTCAGGGCCGCTCACGACGAGCGCCGACCCCGCGATCACGCTGAACGCCACGAAGAACACCGGCTCGACGAGTGACCCCAGGCGCTCGGCGAGGTAAGCCGCCCCGAGCACCGGATAGGCCACTGCCAGCACGACCGTGAGCGCCCGGCCGAGACGAGCCAGCGGCTCGATTCGCCGCGCCGCCACGATCGCGGCCGAAGCCCCGACGAACTCCGCCACGCCAGTGACCACGTGGAGGTAGTGATGGGCGGCCAGCTGCAGGTGGCGCTCGGCGTAGCGGCAGCCTTCGGCGGTGGTGGGCGCGCAGGCAAACGGGACGAGTCCGCCGATCCCAGCGGCGGCCGCCCACGCCAGTAGCCCTGCGCGTGCCACTCGGGCTGGCCGGCTCGACCCGAGCGGCCCTCGTAGCACCAGCGCGGCCACGAGGAAGGCACCAGCCACCACGTCGAGCCGCTGGAGCAGCACGCTGTGAGGCTGACCGTCAGCGGACACCTCGCTGAAGAGGCTGTCAAGCGACGGCAGCCACCCAGTGATGGCCACGAGCGCCCACCAGTTGTAGAGCAGGAGGCCCACCGAACCGAGTGCGAGCCACCACCATCGACTCCTGGCTCCCCACAGGCCCACCGACGGCGCAGAGGGTGGCACGACTTCATCATGACCGGGCAGGGAGGATCCCCGATCCCCCGCCGCAGACTGGGCCGGGAATGGGGCTTTCGGCCCTTTCGCGATCGTGGCGGGCCGACGCACGATGCCCTCGTCCACTTCCAGCCAACGGGCTGATCGTTCGAGGAAGGACAGGCTCGTGAAGTTCAGCGTCACCCACGACTACGCCCAAACCGCCGACGAGGTGTTCGTCGCCCTGACCGACTTCGATGCCATGAAGGCCAAGTACGAAGCGCTCGGGCACTCGGCGACCACGCTGGTCACTCGCGAGGAGGCGGCCGACGGCTCGATCCTCATCAGCACGCAGCGGATCGTGCCGCTCCAGGTCCCTGGCTTCGCCAAGCGGATCCTGTCGCCGAAGCAGACCATCACCCAGACCGACACCTGGTCGGCCCCCGACCCGAAGGGCGCCCGCACCGGGACCTTCAAGGTCGAGGCCAAGGGCACGCCCGTCAAGATCACCGCCACCATGCGGTTGGCACCCACCGGCGAGCACGCCTGCACCGACGCCATGGACGTGAGCATCGACTGCTCGGTCCCCCTCATCGGTGGGAAGCTCGCCGACTTCGTCTCTCGTGACACTCGCCGTGCGCTCGACCATGAGCGCGACTGGATGAGCGCCCACCTCTCAGCCGGCTAGCGCAGCGCGGGCAGCGACCTCGACCTTCTGCGAGGCGGGGACCGCGACGGGGGCACCGCGATCGTCCTGGACCCCGATGATCCCGTAGCTGTTCGTGGAGAAGTCGACCCAGGGGTAGAAGCCCCTCCCACCGTTGCCGCTGACGACCACGGTGGCGCCCCTCGCATCGACGACATCGGGCCAAGCGCCCAGCGCGTAGCGCGCGATGCGGGTGATGGCGACTGAGCCGTCGTGGGCCAGGTCGTAGCCACCGACCTGGTTGCCGATGAGCTCGGCCACCGCAGCCTCGGACAGGAGCCGCTGACCGTTCACCATCCCTCGCCCGAGGATCATGGCCAGGAAGCGCGCGTAGTCGTTGACGGTGGAGCGGGCCCCTGCCGCCGGGCTCGGGTTGTTCGGTGCGCCGGGCCACGTCGTCGAGGTCATGCCCAGCGGCCCCCCGATCCGCCGCTGGAACACCGTCGCGAAGTCCGCCCCACCGACGACCTCGAGCACACGGCCGATCACGTGGAAGTCAGCGTTGCCATAGGAGAACCGGGTCCCCGCCGGGAACTGGCGCGGGGAGCGGGCCAGCAACCGGACGCAGTCATCGAGACGACCGCCGGTGTTCCAGAGGCACGGCTGATCGCCGATGCCGGACGTGTGGACCAGCAGTTCGCGAACCGTCACCGGGGGCGTCTGGCCCGCGAGCTCGGGCAACCAGCGGCCGACAGGATCGTCGAGCCCCACCGTGCCGTCGTCGACGTAGGTCATGACGGTGGCCGCCGTCAACCACTTGGCCGACGAGGCCACCAGCAGCGGCGTGCTGGCGCTCACCGACCCGACGGCGTAGCGGTGGATGAGGGTTCCGCCCCGCCCCACCAGCAGCACTCCCCCGCCGAGGCCGGCCTGACGGACCCGGTCCTGCAGGAGCCGGTCCGCCGTGACGAAGCGCGCCGTCGGGATCGTCGGCGCGGCGACCGTCGTGTCGGGTGCCGTGGTCGCTGAGGCCGGCGCGGCCACGACTGCGTCGGTCACCGAAGAACCGGGGGCCAGGGACGTGGTGGACGACGAGCCCGATGCGCCGCTCGCGCAACCGACCACGGCCAGCACTGAACCGATGGTCATCGCAGCACGAGCGAACCGCCTCACCCTGGGAGCGATCCCCGTAGATCCGCCGCGGCAGGTAGTTCGCTCTTCGTGCTGCCGGTCGGCACCGTCGGAAGCCCCCGGCTGAAGAACAGCGCGACCAGCGCAAGGATGGCCAGCACCGACAGCGAAGCCCGCAGCGCGCCGAGCCGCGCCTGCGCGTTCTCCTCGACGATGGCCGTGGCCGTGGCGTCCGGCACGCCGGCGCCGGTCAGCGCCGCTTCGAGGTCCGCGTCGGAGATGAAGGGCACGCCGCTCGTCAGCTCGACCTGGGCCTTCGAGGTGAGCTCGGGCGGCACGGCCGGGTTGTCGGCGATGCCACTGAAGAACGAGGTGGTGAGCACCGAGATGAGGATCGCTCCCGCCAGCGCGGTGCCGATCGAGATGCCGAGGTTGGAGGCGGTGTTCTGCAGACCGCCCACCTCACCGCTCTGCTCGTCAGGCACGGCTGACACGGTGACGGCCCCAAGTTGCGACGCCAGGCAACCGATGCCGACACCGGCCAGGATCATCGGCCATGTCACGATCTCGGCCCCCGCACCGGCCTCGAGGCCGGCCACGAACACGACGAGGCCGAGGAACAGCGCGGCGAACCCGATCCGGCACACCCGGCGGGGCGATGCCCGCGGGAACGCCTTGGGAATCCCGAGAGCTGCGATCACCAAGGTGATCGACAGCGGCAAGATCCGCACGCCGGTCTGGATCGCAGTGAGGCCCAGCGCGATCGACAGGTAGAGCGGCACGGCAAAGAACAGCCCGGCCTGCAGCAGGTACTGGAAGAAGAAGGAGACGAGCCCGGTGCGCAGCAGCCGCACCCGAAGCATCGCGGGATCGAACAGTGCCGCTTGACCCGTGTCGAGGCGGTGCTGCTCCCACGAGAAGAACCCCATGAGGACAACACCGCCGGCCAGGATCAGCCAGATCACCGGTGAGAGGCTCAACCAGGTCGGTGCGCCTGGCTTGGGCTGCACGAAGCCCCACGAGCCGGAGCGCAGGACGCCGTACACCACGAGGCCGAGGCCGAGGGCCGACAGGGCCGTGCCGACCAGGTCGAGGCGGGCCCCTTCCTCGGCAGGGGTGTCGGCGGTGCGCCGGTTCAGGGCCAAGACGACGACGAGGACGAGCGCCTCGCAGATGAACACGTAGCGCCACGACAAGTAGGTCGTGAACAGGCCACCGATCAGCGGACCGACGCCCACCGCGATCGCTCCACCCGCGGCGACGACGCCGTACGCCTTCGTCCGGGCAGACGCCTGGAAGTTCGAAGCCACCAATGCCACGATCGCCGGCATGACCAGCGCGGCGCCCATGCCTTCGAGGAGCGACCAACCGAACATCATCACCGCCAGGTTGGGCGAGACCGCCGTGATCAACGAACCACAGCCGTAGATCACGCACCCGATGGTGAACGCCCGTTTGCGCCCGAGGATGGCGCCCATCCGGCCGCCGGTGATCATCAGCGACGCCATCACCAGCGTGTACATCGTGATGGCCGTCTGGATGCCGGTCACGGTGGTCCCGAGATCCTTGGCCACTGTCGCGATCGACACGTTCATCACTGACGCGTCAAGGATCATCACGAACTGCGCGGCGGCCAACGTGATCAGCACCGCCTTGGCTGCAGCGCCCGGCTGGTCGATCGTCTCGATTGCGTCAGTCGTGGCTGCCATTGCTGCTGGGGTCTAGCCGATCGCACGGCGGCGGAAGGCAGCGACGCCGTCCGGGGACGAGAGGCCGGTGAAGCACTACCGTCCGGCCTGATCGAGGAAGGCGGCACCGTGTTCACAACCATCGTGGTCGGCATCGACGGCTCACTGCACGGGCAGTCGGCCCTGGAGGCCGCGATCGCACTGGCGGCGGCCTTCGGGTCGACGCTGCACGTCGTAGCCGCCGACGGACCGTTGATCGGCGAGGAGGTGCGCAGTGCGAGAGCGTCGCTGCCGCCGGAGCTTCGCGACGTGTTCGATGCCCACGCCGGCGCCCACCTGCACCTCGACGAGGCTGTCGTCGAGGCCCGCCTGGCCGGAGTGAGCGTCGAGTCCCACGACGTTCGCTCCCACCCCACCGACGCCCTGCTCGACGTCGCCGACGACGTCGACGCCGATCTCATCGTCGTGGGGAGCCGTGGTCGCAGCTTCACGAAGCGTCACCTGCTCGGCAGCGTGTCCACCCGCCTCGCGCAGCACACCCACCGCAGCGTGCTCATCGTCCACAGCGAGCACGAAGCGCCCTCCGACCAAGGGGCACGGTTGGTCTGGTGACGGCCGCTGCGAACTCGACGGGCCGTCGGTTTCGCCGATCAGATGTGGCGCCATTACGCATGTTGTGGCGCTGAAGTGGCGCCACTCTGGCTCCCATGCCGAGCATCCAGGTCAAGGGCGTCCCCGAGGAGATCCACGCAGTGCTGCGCCGTCGCGCCGCCGCGTCCGGGCAATCGCTTCAGGAGTACCTCCTCGCCCGGCTGCGCGGGTGCTGCGACGCTTGTGCGCATCGGAGCAGCTCACCTCGGATCGTGCCGAGCAGGCGCTGGCCGATCTTCGGGCGACAGCGCCTGGCGACGGCCTCTCAGGCTCGGTGCGTGTTCGAGCTGCTGGCCTAGTGGCCAGCCTGCGACGTCAGGGGATCGGGCTGAGCGTGCGGGCCGTTATGGGCTCGTCGAAGCCGCGAATCGTCAGTCGCTCCTCAGGTCCCTGCCGCCATGGCAGGTCGCCCATCTCATCGGCGAATGCCGCGGTGACGAGAAGCGCGCCCACGGGAGCGACCGCCACCAGACGCGCCGCGAGGTTCACGGGGGCGCCGAAGTAATCCCCTTGGCGCGTGGCAACCCGCCCGTGCGCCAAACCACCGCGCACGCTGATGGCGCCGGACGATGCGGAGTCCCAACTGCCGACGAGATCGATCGCCATCGTGGCAAGCCGGCGTGGAGTGGGCGCGACAAGCATCGCGGCATCGCCGATGAACTTGACCACACGACCGTCGTGGCGTGCTGCGGCGTTGGCCGCATGCACCTCGAAGCGCCGTACCAGCTCGCACAGCTCGGGCAAGGTGAGCTGGGTGGAGGCAGCTGTGTAGCCGGTGATGTCGACGAAGCCAACGGCCGCCTCGACAAGATGCTGCTCGACTGAGTCGTAGCTGTCGGAGGCCTCGAAGCGCCCTCGGGCGGCCACGACGTGCTGGCGGTAGGAGACGTCCAAGAGATCGGCCATCCACGGCATCACCGCGGCGGAACGACCCGCGGCGATCGCCGTGGTGAGCTCGCTGCCTGATCGGGCCACCGACATGGCGGGGTCAGCCCGCACCAACGCCGAGGCGCCCTCAGCGATCGTGGCCATCGCGCCAGCGATCGTTCGGGCGAGATCGACCGCCGCATCGAGCCCGAACCGGGACACCAGGACGGGGAAGCCCAGGGCGATTGCCCGTTCCTCATCCGACACGACCCTCTCGTCGGGCCTGCCGACCCGCCAGCCCAGCGCCGACCAGAGCTGCCGCACGGCGTTCACGTCGAGCCCGGTCTCCAGCGCTGTGTCCTCCAACGAGTACCGATCCCCACCAGGACGCAGCACACGGTCCGACAGCAGAGCGAACAACCGCCCGGCCCGCTGCGCCGTGCGCATCTCCTCGACCGAGCAGCCGTGCTCGGCCAGGTGGTGCAGGAGGGCGCAGCGATCGTCGAGCCCGTCATCGGCAACATCCAGCAACCCGGCTTCCGACCACGCAGCGTCGAGGTCAGCACCACCAGCCGACGAGTCGATCACAGCGGCATTCTGCCGGACGGGACGCCCCCGATCGCTACATCGTCTTGGGGTAGTACTGGCCCGGTTCGAGCGCACCCACGTCACGATCGAAGTCGGACCCGAAGGGCCAGTCGGCCTCCTCGCCCGGGAGCGGCACCTGCGCGAACCGGCCGAACTCGCCACCGACGCGGTCGTTGCCCACCAGCGACCACGCCTGACGCTTGTAGGTCCAGTTGTCGGGCTGCAGGCGGTGGCTCTCGTTGAAGTGTCTGATCGATGCCTCCTTCGCCCCTCGACGCCACAACAGGTTCGCCAGCTCGAAGTGGGCGGCGGCCTCCGACGTGCTGCGGGCCCGGGGCTGCGAAGCAGCCACCACCTGCTCGGGGGTCAGGGCGAACCGGCTGGCGGCACCGTGGCGCACCCAATCGCGGATCGCGTCGGGGTAGGTCGGCCGGTCTTGTCCGCTGAGGATCAGTCCCATGATGTTCGGCCGGGCCGGGGCGCCCGCCGCCTCGGCTTCGGCCTGCTGCTTGGCCCGCTCGGCGAGCCGAACCGTGAACGACTCAGGGAGCTGGGTCGGTCCCGGCCAGCCCGGCTCCGGCGGGCGCACGATCACGCCGGCCTCGTCGATCCAGATGACGTTCGGGATGTTGACGACACCGAACAGGGCATCCATCTGGTGCGTGGGGTCGAGCAACGACGGGTGCTGCGCGCCAGCCGCCTCGATGTAGGGCCGTGATGCCTCTGGTCCGCTCAGCTCGAGCGACACGGTGACGACCTCGAGGCCGAGCGGGTGCAACTCGTTGCGCAGGACCTGCCACACGGGCAGGTCGAAGGCGCAGCCTCAATAGGGCGCCCAGGCGACCAGCACCACCTTCTGGCCTCGAAGCGAGCGGAGGTGGAACGGGTTCCCGTCGAGATCAGGCAGGACCAGGTCGGGGGCTTGGGCCGTCACGAGGGCATGACCACCGATCGTGGCGGGGCCCAACGCCCACAGGCCCTGCTCGTCGTCGTGCACGAGCGCCATGCCGAGTCGTTCGGCCGCGCTGGTCACCGCGAAGCCCTCGGGCAAGGGCACGCAGACCTCGCCCTGACAAGCACCCTGTGGCTTGATCTCCCACCCGGTGCCGTCACGAAACTCGTCGGCGTCGATGTCCAACCGGTCAAGGATCATCGAAGGACCTTTCAGGGTGCCGCCGCGACGGCCGCTGCGGCCGTGTCGATGGGACAGCTTCCCAGAAGCTCGCCCCTGAAGGCGACTGCGGCCTACGGTGCGGCTCCCCGGCACGAACGGATCGGAGGTCGCCGTGGATGAGGTTCAGCGACCGCTGCGGATCGTGCTCACCGGCGGCCCGGGCGGGGGCAAGACGACCGCCGCCGATCTGTTCCGCCGCGAGATCGGCAAGCTGGTCGTCGTCGTGCCGGAGTCGGCCACGACCTTGTTCGCCGGCGGCTTTCCCCGTCTCGCCGACCTCGCCGCCCGGCGATCGACGCAGCGCGCCATCTTCGAGGTGCAGCGCAGCCTCGAGAACATCCAGGCCGAGCTGTTCCCCGACCGGGTGCTGCTGTGCGACCGGGGCACGATCGACGGCGCCGCCTATTGGCCCGAGGGGGCCGCGGGCTTCTTCGAGCAGATGAACACGACCCACGAGGCCGAGCTGGCTCACTACGACGCCGTGCTGTTCTTCGAATCCGCGGCCTCGACCGGGATGCCGATCGAGGGCGGCAACCGCTACCGCACCGAGTCCAACGAAGAGGCGATCGAGCTCGACCGGCGACTGCACGCGCTGTGGTCATCGCACCCGCGGTTCCACCTCGTGCCCCACAACCCGTCGTTCCTGCGCAAGATCACCGTCGGGCTCTCGATCCTCGAGAGCGTCGTGGCAGAAAGGAGCAGGCGCTCATGAGCACCACGGTGACGTTCTGGGGTGCAGCCGGGACCGTGACCGGATCGCGGTTCCTCGTCGAGACCGCATCGGCTCGGGTCCTGGTGGACTGCGGGCTGTTCCAAGGCCTCAAACGGTTGCGGGAGCTGAACTGGGCGCCGTTCCCGGTCGACCCTCCGTCGCTCGACGCCGTGCTGGTCACCCACGCCCACATCGACCACAGCGGCTACCTGCCCGCCCTCGTTCGCGATGGCTTCCGAGGGCCCATCTGGTGCACGCCGTCGACCGCGACGCTCGCCGGGATCCTGCTGCCCGATGCCGCCCATCTGCAGGAGGAGGACGCCCGTTACGCGAACCGGCACCGCTCGTCCAAGCACGAGCCGGCATTGCCGCTGTTCACCCAGGAGGACGCCGGGGCTGCCCTCGCGCTGCTGCGGCCGACGGACCTGCACACGACGGGCGCACCGGCTCCCGGCATCGAAGCCCGGTTCACAGGGGCTGGCCACATCCTCGGCGCGGCCTCGGTCTGGATGGGGACCGAGGGCGGCTCGCTGCTGTTCAGCGGCGACCTGGGTCGCGACGACGACGTGATCATGCGCCCGCCCGAGCCACCACCGGCGGCCGACCACATCGTGGTGGAGTCCACCTACGGCAACCGCTGCCACCCAGACGAGGACCCCCGGACGATCCTGGCCGACATCATCAACGACACGGCACGCCACGGAGGCATCGTGCTGGTTCCTGTGTTCGCGGTCGGGCGAGCCCAAGCGGTGCTCCACCTCCTGGCCGAGCTGCGCGAACAAGGTCGGATCCCCGCCATGCCCACGTTCCTCAACAGCCCCATGGCCGTCCACGCCACCGAGGTGTTCCTCGCGTCATCTGGCGAGCACCGCCTCGACGAGCAGCAGGTACGGGCGCTGAGCCGTGACGTCGAGCTGGTCCGCAGCGTCGAGGACTCGATGAAGCTCACCGCTCGCCGAGGCCCGATGATCGTGCTGTCAGCCAGCGGCATGCTCTCGGGAGGGCGCGTGCTCCACCACCTCCTCCAAGTCGCGCCAGACCACCGCAACACGATCGTGATAGCCGGGTTCCAGGCTCCCGGCACCCGAGGCGAGGCGCTCCGCAGTGGCGCGCGCACAGTGCGGGTCTTTGGCCAGGACGTTCCGGTCCGGGCTCGTGTGGTCCACCTCGACAGCCTCTCCGCCCACGCCGACGCCGACGAACTGATCGCCTGGCTGCGCTCCGCACCGTCAGCGCCGCAAGGCGTCAGCGTCGTGCACGGCGAACCGGACGCCGCCGACACGCTCCGGCGCCGGATCCGCCATGAGCTCGGCTGGTCGGCGGCGGTCCCCTGGCGCGGCGAGAGCATCACCATCGGCAGCTGACCGCCGACAGAGATGCTCAGGTCCGTCGAGCTGCGGGTCGGGCCTGCATCCCACACGGACGAAAAGGTTCTCACCACCCTCGAGGCCTCACCAAGCTGGCCGGCACGGCGGGTGGTGGACAGCACGCGTCGGCGTTTGACGATGTCCCTAGAGTCGGCCGAGGATCACCCGACGGCTTGCCCCCATCCCGACCACGAGAGGACGATGAAGATGGCCTTCACCGATCAGGAGCGCACCTACCTGGCCAGCCAGCCACTCGGCCGGATTGCGACTGCTTCGGCGTCGGGGGTCCCCGACGTCGCCCCCGTCACGTTCCGGGTCCTCAGCGACGACCGCATCGAGATCGACGGCATGGACAACCCCAGGACGCTGAAGTGGCGCAACGTCGAGGCGAGCGGCCAGGCCGCATTCGTCATCGACGATCTCGCCAGCACCGAGCCGTGGCGACCCCGCGGCGTGAAGCTCCGAGGCACCGCAAGCGCCGACACCGATGCTGACGGCTCTCACGTCATCCGCATCACCGCCGAGCGGGTCTGGAGCTGGGGCATCAACCCCGACGCGCCGAAGCACTTCGCCGGCATCGTCGAGCGCCGCGACGTCTGAACCCCGACTGGCCACCCGGCTTGAGAGACTGGGGCGGCTCGCCAGCTCGAGAGGGGGAGCCGATGATCTTCCTGTTCGATGACTGTGAGCTGGATCTGGCCCGCGTGGTGCTTCGACGAGGCGGACGCGACGAGCGGATCGAGCCTCAGGTCTTCGACCTCCTCTGCTGTTTGATCCAGCGACGCGGCCAGGTGGTCCGAAAGGAGGACCTCCTCGACCTGGTGTGGGGCGACCGCTTCGTGAGCGAGTCGGCTCTCACCACGAGGATCAAGTCGGCACGCCAGGCCGTGGGCGACGACGGCACGCGCCAAGCAGTGATCCGCACGGTGCACGGCAAGGGCTATGAGTTCATCGCCGACGTTCGCGTCGTGGACGAGCCAGTCCCGGCTCACGACCGCACGACATCAGGGCCTCCGCCAAGTCGCTCACAACTGCCCTTGGCCCTGCAATCACTCGTCGGTCGCGAGGACCTGCTCACCTCGCTGGCCGAGGACCTCGCCATGAGCCGTCTGGTGACGCTCGTGGGGACGGGCGGCGTCGGCAAGACCTCGGTGGCCTACGAGCTCGCCCGACGGGTCGAGCGGCGCTATCGCGACGGCGTCCACATCGTCGAGCTCGTGACCGTCATGGACGACGATGCCGCCGCCGAAGCTTTTGCGACCGCCCTCGACGTGAACACGGGTCAGCTCACGTCGATCGAGGATGCCATCGTCGACATGCTGCGCCCCAGGCAGGCGCTGCTGGTGCTCGACAACTGCGAGCACCTCGTCGAGCCGGTCGCCGCCCTGGTTGGACGCATCCTTCGATCCGCACCGCAGGTGTCGATCCTGGCAACGAGCCGCGAACCACTGTCTGTCAGCGGTGAGCACCTGTGGACCGTTGAGCCGCTCCCCACCGGCAACCTCGACACGGTGGCGGAGGACGAGCTGGCCTCGATGCCGGCCGTGGCGCTGTTCCTCGAGCGGGCGCGCGCCGCCGATCCGCACTTCGAGCTCAACGCCATCACGGCTCCAGCGGTCGTCGAGATCTGCCAGCGGCTCGATGGGATCCCGCTTGCGATCGAGCTGGCTGCGGCGCGCGCACGCGTCATCGACGTCACCGAGATCGCTCGTCGCCTCGACGAACGGTTCCGACTCCTCAAAGGTGTTCGTCGCGGCGTCGATCCACGACACCGGACGCTTCACGATGCGATCAGCTGGTCGTACGACCTCCTCGACCATGAGGAGCAGCAGCTCTTCGCCTCGCTCGCCGTGTTTGCGGGGCAGTTCGATCTCGGTGCCGCCGAGTCCGTCTGCCGGGGTGAGGACGTTCTCGACCTTCTCACGCGGCTCACGCAACGCTCGATGCTCGTCGTTCGACGGCCGCCCACGGGAGGCACTCGCTACGAGATGCTCGAGACGCTGCGGGAGTACGGGCGGAACCGACTCGACGGGCAGCGGAGCGTGGAGCTGTTCGGATCCCACGCACGCCAGTTCGCGGCCCTCGCCCGCTCGGTCGAGGTCGACCTGCGCACGCCTCAGGAGCACGACGCGGTCATGCGGGCAGATGGATCCTTCGCCGACCTTCGTGCTGCCCAGCGGTTCGCGCTCGAGGCGCAAGACTTCGACACCGGCATCGCGTTGATCTGCTCGCTTCGGGAGTACGCCATGCGCACGATGCGCTACGAGGTGTTCGCCTGGGCCGACTCGTCGTCGCGCCTCGCCCCTGGAGCCGGCCACCCCCTCCACGCCGTGCTGACCGGGATGGCGGCCTACGGCGCCTGGGTTCGGGGGGAGTTCAACTCGGCGTTGTCACTGGCCTACTCGGCGAGAGATGCCGAGGCAGCACGCGAGATGGCGCCGTCGGGCCTCGCCGAACGGGTGCTGGCCAACGTGCTGTGCACCACCGGCGACATCGGGCCCGGCATGGTGGAGATGGCACGCCAGCTCGAGGCTGCCGAGGCATCTGGCAACGACTCCCGCCTGGCGCATGCGTGCTACATGCACGCCGTTGCATCGAGCTCGACCGGGGCCCACGACGAGGCGAACCGCCTCGTCGCGTGCGCCCACGAGGCAGCACGACGCACGGGGAGCCCCACCGATCTCGCGTCGGCATGGGTGGCCCAGGGCTTCGCCACCCGCGGGGACGACGAAGCCGCGCTGGCCGCCTTCGCCATGGCCGACCATCTGGCCCGGGCTGCCGGCAACCGTTGGATGAGCGCGTTTGCCCGCACCGAGGCCAGCGGCCTGCTCGTCCATCAGGGGCGCCTCAACGAGGGGTGCGATGGCCTGGCCGAGATGGTCGACATCTGGTCGCGGGCCGGCGAGTGGGCGCAGCAGTGGCACACGATGTCGCGCTGCCTGATCGCACTCCAAGGCATCGGTGAACTGGAGGTTGCCGCCCAGGTGCTCGGGGCCATCGAAGCCCACACGACGATGGGCGGTCCCCCGGTCATGACGACGCTTCGCGACCTCGCCTTCACGACGCGCGATTCGGTCATCGCCACGCTCGGAGCGGAACGCGCCGAGCACCTACGAGCCCTCGGGGCGTCGCTGCCCGTCACGACGCTCGTGGAGCTGACGAGGAGCACGTTGCTCGGTCGCACCACCCGAGCCTGACCTCGGTGTCGCTCAGCCGCCGGAGCTCACGAATGGGACCGCCGGTCGAGGTAGGAGTGGAGGTGACTGACCAGCTCGGAGGCGTCAGGACCGACGCCGTCGATGAAGCTGGACTTGCGACGGCGCATGAACGGCAGACCCAAGAGGTACAAGCCCGGCAAGGCGCAGACCCCACCGTCGTGGACGAGTCGATCGTGCTGATCGAAGGCGGCCCGGTCCAACCACCGGTAGGTCGGTCGGTACCCGGTGGCCCACACGACGGTCTCGAAGCGGCCGAGCTCGAGCTCGGTGGGCACCGCGGCGAGCGCAGTGCGCCCCGGCCGATTCGGCTCGGGCAGCTCGGTGTGGAGGCCGTGCTCGTGCGCGAAGTCGTCGATCCGGGCCAGGAGGCGGTCCTGCTTCAGGTCGGCGTTGGTGACGAGATGGCTGAGCGCGCCCGAGAACTGGGCCTTGCCCCCCGTCACCCCCATGAGCTTGCCGACCATCTCGACGCCGGCGTCGATCAGCGCGTTGATGTCGAGCGTGCGCCGTTCTGCGCTTCCGACGAGCTGCAACGATGGCAACCGGCGAGCTCGACCGATGTCATCGACTTCGTCGAAGCGCTCGTCGAGCTGCCCGAGGGCGTTCATCCACCAGTGGATGTCGCGACCGCGGTAGTGGCGAGGCACCCTGACGTGCTCGCCAACGGCGAGCGTCACCTGACGGCCACTGCGTTGGAGCTCGTCGGCGATCTGGGCGCCTGACGCCGAAGCGCCGACGACCAAGACCCCACCCCCGCTCACCTGGGCCGAGCTCCGGTACTTCAGCGCCGTCATCTGCTGGATCTCGTCGGGGAGGTCGGCGGCCACTGCGGGCACGTGCGGCTCGCTGGAGGCGCCGGTCGCCGCGACGACGACGTCGCAGCACCAGGTGCCTTGATCGGTGACCACCTCGAAGCCTCTCGATCGCGCCCGGACGTCGCCGACTGTGACGTGCTCGTGGACCGGCGCCCCGAAGCTTGCCGAGTACCGGGCGAGCAGCGCCACGACCTCGTCCTTGCTCATGAACCCATCGGGGTCTGGCCCCTCGTAGCGATGGCCGGGGAGGCGGCACATCCAGTTCGGCGTGAGAAGACGAAGCGAGTCCCAGCGCTCCGTCCGCCAGGAGTGGGCCACCTCCCCCCGTTCGAGCACGACGTGGTCGATCGACCGACCGACGAGCTGATGGCTCATGGCCAGACCGGCTTGACCGGCTCCGATGATCACGACAGGAGTTCGCATCGGCGAGCCCTCAGGCGACGATGACCTGGACGATCGTCGGGTTCGCGACGATGTCGAAGACGGCTGACCGCTTCTGCGACTGGACCACGATCGCCTCGATGTCGGCCTTCGACGCATCGGCGTCGATGTCATAGGTGACCTTGATGCCGTCGAAGCCATTGCGGACGCTGCTGTCGATGCCCAGGATCCCTTGCAGGTCCATGCCCGCCTCGACCGTGGCGGTGACCGATCGGAGCTGAACCCCGCGCCTGGTGGCGACGGTGGCGACGCCGGCGGTCAGGCACGATGCCAGCGCGGCGAGCACGATCTCGGGCGGCGTGGCGCCGTTGTCCTGTGAGGCGAACACCTCGGGATGGTCGGCGTCGATGGCGTAGGGCTGACGATGGGTGTGCTCCTGGCCGAGGCCGGAGAAGTCGGTGATGGTGGTGCGGCTGTGCGTGCCCTTCACCCATTCGCATCGGGCGCGCCACTGGAACGTGGCTGCTTGCGGGGTGTCGGTGAGCGCCTGGCGAGCGCCCAGGAGCGCCTCGACGTTCACGCCGTTGTCGACGGCGTGGGTGCTGGTGTTCGTCATTGACCATCCTCCTGTTCGGCCCACTCCTTGGGCTCCGTGTCGGTCCGACACCGGCCACTGTCAGCCATCGGACAGCACAAGTCATGGAGGATGGGTGACAAGTGCCTGAACCTGCGCCGCAGCCGATCTTCAGGTGAAGTTCAGGACTTCGGGACGGCTCGCGGCCGATGCTGTCGACCATGAGCACCGACGTCGACGCAACCGACTGGACGGTCGTGGACCGCGGATGGGGCCACAGCGCCGTCGACTTCGCGACGTTGAGCGAACCGGGCAACTGCCGGGAGTACGTCGCGCTGCACCATCGGCTGCGAGTCGATGAGGGCGATCGACTGCTCGACGTGGCCTGCGGATCGGGCCTCGCCATCGAGCTCGCCGGCGCTCGGGGCGCTGAGTGTGCAGGCATCGACGCGTCGGCGCGGCTGGTGGCGATCGCTCAAGACCGGAGCCCACATGCCGACATCCAGGTCGGTGACATGGGCGCCCTGCCCTGGGGAGACGCCAGCTTCGACGTGGTCACCAGCTTCCGTGGTGTCTGGGCCACGACCCCATCAGCCGTTGGCGAGATCTACCGGGTCCTGGTTCCCGGCGGTCGAGTCGGCATCACCGTCTGGGGGCACCTCAAGAAGTCGACGGGAGCGTGGGCGCTGGCGCCGCTGTCCATGGCGTCGGCGCCGAAGGTTGCCAACCAGGCGGCGATGGTGTCGCTCGGTCGGCCCGGGGTCGGCGAGGAGCTCCTGGCGGGCTACGGCTTCGAGGACATCGAGCGCATCGCCATCGCGTTCGCCTGGGAGTTCGCCGACCCGGAGCTGTTCGCTCGCGCGATCGCATCGACCGGACCGGCATACGAGGCGATCGAGAACGTCGGCGAAGCCGCCGTCACCGACTTCGCCGTTGCGCAGGCCCGAGAACGCGTTCGTACCGGCCTGCCGTTGCGGGCCTCGATCGACGTCGTCGGCTACCTCGCCGTCAAGCCGACAACGTCGGCGTGACGACCCTGACCGGCATCGTCAGGCGTTGAGGCTGAACGGCGGGTAGCGATCGGTCGACAGGACGAGCGCGTACGCGACGACCCGGTTGCTCCAGCGCATCACGCCGACGACGAAGTCGAAAAGCGACGGGGGGTAGCGACCAGTGAACACGATCGCGAACCACGCGGCGACGACGGCGACGAAGGCCCCGATCGACAGGAAGAACAGGATGAAGAAGTGGGGGATGGCCAGGAACCACTTCACGAGCGGCATCCACCGGTTCAGGTCGCGCTGGACATCGGGGTAGTCGACGTCGAGATGGACCGCCTGGTCCTCGTCCGTCGACGGGTACTCGTCACGCAGCAAGAACACGTACGCCCCGACCCGGTTGCTGAAGCGCATGAGGGCAATGTTCCAGTCGAACCACCAGCGCGGGTACTTCTGCCGGAACAGGATCATCACGAGCGGCGCCAGGAACAGCAGGCCGCCCGCCGCAGCCACGCTCCGACCGCTCCCGACCGACCCGCCGCCACTGATGAGCGAGATGACGATCAGGATGGGAATCGCCAGCACGATCCGAAAGGCTGTGGTCACGCGGTTGAGGGGTCGGTCGGCACGGTCCACGTCGAAGCGGACCGGGTACGGGGGCTGCAGGACGTTGGCTGCCATCGAAAGGAACCTCTTCGCTCAGCCGCCGGGGGCGGCGGTTCGGTAGTGACCGGCGACGTTCACCGGCGGATCGCGGCCGCCGGAAACCCTACGGGTCCGAGAGCAGCCATGAATACCTTCGTTGCCGACGACATCATCGGCCCGCAGCCACCACCAACCAAGGGCCTTGGTCCCCGCTTGACCCCGACCGAGGCGCAGGTTGTGCGGCCAACGAGCGCTCAGCACGCATTCATCGCACAAGTCGGCGATCCTCACTTACCACCGTCATCCCCCGTGCCGACGTGGCGGGCACCGTCGAGGCGATCGGCCGCCGCGTCACGCAGCCCGAAGCACCACAGGCCGTTCGCTACCTGCAGGGGAACGCCCGAGGCAAGGTCGTCATCACGACCTGACCACTCGTCACGGCGACAACGACGGCGGCTGGCGCGGGTTGTGCAGTGAAGAAGCGCCCGCTGCGCGTTCGCCGCACGTCTTGCCCCGGCCCGGACGGCACCCGGCTCACCTAGCATTTGGGCAGCCACGTCGAACGCTGTCATCGGGGAGGAGTGCACATGTCCGAGCCGAGCGCCACGCCCCGACTTCCTCCTCGCTGGTTCGTCCGGTTCTTCTGGTTCACCCATCGCCGCGCCTACCGACTGACGGGCGGCCGTGTGGGGCTGTGGCGGCCGAAGCCGAACGGGTGGGGGGCCACGGGGCTCACCACGGTCGGGCGCTGGACCGGCACGGAACGCAGTTCCACCCACACCGCGGTCGTGATCCTGGAACCCCGGGGCTGATCGTGTGGGACTTCGGGCCGGCACCAAAGGTCCCGGGCACTCACCGGGTGTCGCCGCTCGAAGCGACCGAAGCACGCGCACTCGGCATCCTCGCTCTCGTACCGATCACCCGGATCTCCGACGTGTCGCCGCTTGATCCGCTGGGCCTTCCCATCTTCTCCGCCGCCACGCCCCTGGCCGCCGACCTCACGAGCCACATGGGAAAGGGGGTCGACACACTGAGCGCGAAGGTGAGCGCCGTGATGGAGGCCGTCGAGCGCGTCAGCGCCGAAGCTCCCGTGCCGGGCGCGACTCGACGAGGGTCGTTCACCGATCTCGTCCGAGACGCACGAACTGCCGTCATCGATCCCGTCACCCTCACGCTGCCCAGTGATTCCGACTATCGACCCGACACGACGTTCACCTGGGTGAGCAGCCATGACCTGATCGCCGATCGCGGAGTGTGGATGGCGTCAGATCTGGTGACGAGCCCTCCGAGCGAAGGCGTGCTGCACGAAGTCGATACGAACGGCCTCGCCGCCGGGAACACCCACCTGGAGGCAACCGTTCACGGTCTCTGCGAGGTGATCGAGCGCGACGCATGGAGCCAGCAGGAGTTCGTGATCCAGTTCGGGCACGCGGGGGTTCAGCTGCCCCCACAGCGCTGGATCGCGCTGGAGACCCTGCCGGACGAGGCCGGTTCATGGGTCGAGCGAATCCACCGTTGCGGTCTCGACCTGGTGTTGCACGACATCACCACCGACCTCGGGGTGACGACGGTCCAGGCCCTGCTGACCGACCCTCACTTCATGACCGCCGCTGGGCCTCAGCCCATGCACTTCCAGGGCTTGGGCACCCACCCGGCGGCGGCCACCGCCGCGCTTCGCGCAATCAGCGAGGCGGTCCAAGGGCGATCGTCGGTGATCCAGGGTGCGAGGGACTCCTACAACACCATGCCCTCCTCGACGAGGAGCTACACGAAGGCCCGCCGCGCCGCCGAGCTGGTGCCGCGCTCCGGCATCGCCTTCTCCGACCTGGCGAGCGTCTGGCATGACGACCTTCTGGACGATCTGCGGTTCTTGATCGAGCGCCTGACCCGTGCCGGCCTCGAGCATGTGATCGTCACCGACCTGACACGCCCGAAGCTCGCCATCCCC
>JBBRTJ010000026.1:0-35392 GCA_038244535.1 Acidimicrobiales bacterium
GGATCGATCTCGATCGTGCCCGGCGTCGGCGACGGTGGCCCCGGCCCCGGGGACCCCGAAGGCGGCGGAGGATCGATCTCGATCGTGCCCGGCGTCGGCGACGGTGGCCCCGGCCCCGGGGACCCCGAAGGCGGCGGAGGATCGATCTCGATCGTGCCGGGGCTCGGGGACGGACCGTCGGTGTTCAGCCTGGCGGGAGCGAACCTCGTGACCTCGATGGGAGTCGCTCCGGGGGTGTCGCTGTCCCTGTGGGGCGGATACGACGAGGCCGACAGGTTCGTCGAGCACCGACTGCGCTACCTGCGGCTTGGCGCCGACGGATCGGTGACGACCGACGTCATGCTCGGCCAGCCCCTCCTCGTGAAGTAGCTCCGACCCCGGCGATGGTTGTGACGAAGCGTTTGCACCGCCACGTTCGAAACTGACAGCGGCGGCGGGTGGCAAGCCATGGTCGAACGGACCCGAAAGCAACGCCAACGAGCGCAATCCCTCCAAGCGGCCACCACCACTGCCACCCGAGATGCCGCCGAGCGCTCGTCGTGGAACGTGGGCTCCCGGGTTCAGCCAGAAAGGAGTTGTTGGATGCGCGGCGGGGGGAGACCGAGAACCACCTCGAACAGGGCCGCTGGTGGCCGGACCGAGACGCCTGAGCTATGTGTCGCGACGTTGTCGCTCTACGACAACGTTGCGACGCAAAGCGAGCACGGCGCCCCGAAGCTGCCACCGCCCGAGGCCGATGCCGCGGGGCGCTGACTGGTCCCGCTGGTCGGTCCTCCCCATCGGGGGACACCCAGTCGTGCGACGTTGTCGAGGCACGAGGGGTATCTCCCCACGCTGCGTCGCGGACATCGCTCGCGCGAGCGAGCAGCAGCATGGCCACACGTTTGCCGCAGGCGGGTGGACGTGACGGAACTACTCCCTGCTGCGGCTTCCCCTCCCCCTTCGCCACGCAGCACGTGCGCCTCCACCTGCAAGAAGTGCGATCGAACCGAACAGGACAACTGCACCCATCGGGACCAAAGACAGGTTGTTGCGGCGATCAACGAGCACAAGAACCGCCAGAAGGGCAGCGAACAGCGCGACCGTGGCCAAGGGAACGGCAAGGACCTGCCACGGCCACCTGCTCAGCATCACGCCACTCCTGGACGCACAGGACGCGGCGACGAAGCGCAGTTCTGGGCGTGATCAGTCGCGTTGGTGCGACGCATCGCACCGAGAACCCGCGGGGGACAGCCGAAGGAGGAGCTGATCGTCGAAAGCCGACCTCAACGCTTGACCGCGGCCGCCCGATAGCTGGCGTGGGCCTGGGTGACGGCGTCGACACCGAGGCGGCGATAGGCCTCGAACTGCGCGACGTCGTAGAACTGATCGCCGGTGCCGTCGTAGGGGAAGCCGGGTCGGGTGCGCTGGTAGGTGATGAGGTCGGTGGGGGCGGTCGGCACCAGCGCCTCACGGACGTAGACGAGACGCCCCTCACGCTTGTTCGCATAGCGGAAAGGCACGATGGCATGGTTGTTCTTGCTGAGGTTCGGGTGCTCGTCGTCGATCGGAGCGAAGGCGTCGATGTCAATGGGGTCGAACTCGACGCCGAGCTCGGCCCGGGCGATCGCCTGGGCCTGGCCCAGCGTGCTGAGCTGACCGGAGTGGTCACCGGCGGCATCGAGGCACCAGATCTCCGTGCAACCCCGGCGCAGCAGCTCGACGAGGCCCAGGTTCTCGTAGTGCCCGCCATCGGTGACGTACAGGAAGCGGCTCGTGAGCGAGTTCGTGCCGAGCATCTCTTTGACGAGGAACCGCGGCTTGACCCGCTGCGTGCGGTCCCACGTCCCCTCACTGACGTGGTGGGGGTTGGGGAGCCACACGCCGAGGCGAAGGTTGAGCAACGTGAGCATCATTCGGGCCGCGGGCCGGGTCATGCGTCCCATCGACGGCGAGATGGCGGCGCCCGAGATCGACACCGCCGACAGCGGGCTCACGTCACGGATCTGGCCTGCGGTGGCGGCCGCCGACGTCCCGCTGTTGAGGACCTTCTGGAACCCGCGCCGGTGCTTGATCGCCTCCTCGTACATCGCCGTCGGCACGTACCCGACGAGGTGACCACCCAGCTCTCGCTGGGAGAACACGAACCCGCTGACCCCGAACTTCGGCGGCGTGAGCCCGAGGTCAGAGACGTTGGCCGCCGCGCAGATGAGCAGCTCGGGCCAGTCGGTGACCTCGGCGTCGGCGAGCTGGGACAGTCGGGGCTCGTCTTCTTGAGGGATCGCTCGCACGCGCACCCGCGTCTGGCCGTCGTGGTCCTCGATCACGCGCTCGAGGGAGAACACCGTGCGCAACCTGCGCTTGTAGAACGGCTGCGCGGACCAGGCGATGGGGTTGCCTTGCCAGCCCAGCAGCCCGATGACCGCGCCGAGGGCCACGACGGCCAGCAGCTCCTGCGATGACCAGCCGTCGGTGGTCAGGTCGACACCGACCAGGAACGTGACAGCCAAGGTCAGCGGCCCGACGACCCACAGCAGGACGTTGGAGACGATCTTGAGGAGCTTGCGGGGCCACGCCCGCACCTTGCCGGCGGCGGCCGTGATGCCACTCATGCCCGACTTCGACGCCACGTTCAGCGCGGAGCCAAGGATCACCAGCAGCGCTCCAGTCACGCTGGCCGACCGCCCGCCCGTCCCGGTCCCCGTGCCCGGTGTCGCCCAATCGATGCTGACCCGCCTGAGCGCAACGAGCACCGCCGGCACCACGAACACGAAGACCGCGGCGACGAGCGCCAACGCCACCAGGCTCCCGGACCAGCGCACGAGGCGCCGCCAGCGCTTCTCTGCCGCCGGGCGGAACAGCAGGTCGACCAGTTGGGCGAGCACGCCGAGCACGAACGGGACCGCGACGATGGCGTACGCCAACCACCCGAACGACACCTCGTCGCCCGGGTCCTCCAAGCCGGGCAGTGCCAGGCCGTAGAGCCAGCCGGCTCCGAGGCCGAGCAGGTAGATCGTCGTGAACACCACGAACACGTTGACCCCGACGCCGATCACGAAGCGCAGGGCCAGGTTCCACCGGCCGCTCGGACCTGGGGCGAGGTAGTCGGTGCGGTTGCGGAGGTAGTCGAGCTCGGGCGAGCCAAGCGCGTAGGGCGCTGGGGCGGCAGGATCGGCAAAGGCGGCCTTGGATCGCAGGCGCAGGATGGTCGCGGCCGTGACCGCGTACGACCCACCCGACACCCCTGCCAGGTAGCGGGCGCGCTGCAGGACCCGTTCGTTCCACAGCACCTGCATCCCTCCGAACGCGAACGACGCCGATCGCAGCCCACCGCCCGAGCAGCAGATCCCGACGCGCTCCTCGCCCACGGGCGGGGACGTGGGCTCGGCGAACAGCAGCGGCTGGTCGGTGGATCCCTCCAAGAGGACCCAGGCCTTCAACGCCGCCAGTCCGGTCGGACGATCGGCCGGGAACGGCGCGGGGTCGGGTCGATCGACGCTCGGCGGCGCCGGCTCAGGGCCGGTGGAGACCGGCCGTCCCTCGTCTGGCCCCATGGCACACCCCCTGCAACACCCGGGCGCCGAACCGGTCCGGGTCGTGACCGCGCACGCTACGCCCGGTCGGGACGCCGACGGCGTGATCGGCAGGTGTCGCTCAGGTTGTGCGGCAAAGGAGCACGGAGTGCTCGTACGCCGCACAAGCTTCAGAGCCTGTGCCCAACGGGACCGCACACCTTCCCGACAGGAACTGCGGAGTCCGCTGCAAGGTCGTTACGGGGTGTATTGCAGGTTCAACTGGGTCTGGTCGCCGCCGCCTCCGCTCTGGAACGCGGAGGCCGTGACGACCACGGTCGCTCCCGTTGACGTCGACTTGTAGGTGGCCGTGGTGTCACTGGAGCCGGAGGCCTGGGCGGCTGTCGTGGCCGTGTAGCCCGCCCCGGGCATCGCCTGCGCGTAGAACGCCATCACCCCTACGGGCTGCATCCCGTTCACCTTGAAGCTCTGGATCCAGCTGGTGCCGCTCTGCGACGCCGCGCTGACGGGCTCGGTCGCGGACGGCTTCGGGATGGCGGCGAAGGCGCCAGGCACCTGGCCGCCGCCAGCACCGGGCTGGCTGCTGTTGCCATTGCTGCTGCAAGCGACGCCGATGAGCGCCAGCGGCACGGCCAACAGCGCCACTACCCGCCACCTCCTGCAGCTCCGAAGTCGATCTGGTCTCGCAATCCACGCCATGGCGGGTCCTCCCCTTGGTCGCCGCAGACGTTAGGCATCGGCTGCCCTTCGGGACAGCACGGCGCCGGTCGGTCGGGGAGACTGTGATGGTGACGTGCGCCAGCCATTCCCGCATCCCTGATCTCCTCGCGCCGAGCGCCGGCTGGGGTGCCGTTCGGGTCGTGGTGGGCCGGCTCGAGGAGCGGAGCCCGGCGGCCGTCGCCGAGCTGCGCCACCACGCCGAGTCGGGCGGTGCGCTCCTGGTCCTGCCCGAGCCGGGCGACGCGCTGCAGGCCGCGCTGACCGGCGTCGTGGTCGACCACGAGCTCGACCGGGGTGAGTGGGTCATCACGGTGGCCGACCGGGCCGAGGCCGCGCGCCTTGATCGCGAGGTCCCCGTCACGACCCCGCTGCACGTGCTGCGGGTCATCAGCGACGACGTGACGGTCGCGGCAACGTCGTCGATCCGGTTCCACCACGTGCCGGTGCTCACCAGCCGTGCGCTCGGCCTCGGTCGAGTGGTGAGCACGGGGCTCAGCGACCTCGACGCCCTGCTCGCCCACCCGGTCCTCGGCCGGTTCGTGCGGCGGCTGCTGTCTCCGCCGGCCCCGGAGGGCCGCACGCTGGGCGTCGCCGTCGTCGGCTATGGCCCTCACGGCGGCATGGGGTACCTCCACGGCCTGGCCGCCACCGAGACCCACGGCCTCGCGCTCGTCGCCGCCGTCGATCCGATCGCCGCCCGCCTCACCGTCGCCGCCGCCGACTTCCCGGGGTTGCACACCTACGCCACCGCCGCCGAGCTCGCCGCCGATGCCGCTGTCGACATCGCCATCGTGGCCACGCCACCCTCGCAGCACGCCGACCTGGCGGTGGCACTGCTCGACGCGGGCAAGCACGTCGTGGTCGAGAAGCCCATGTGCCTCACCGTGGCCGACGCCGATCGCATGCTCGCTGCTGCGGCCGCCAACGGCCGGGTGCTCACAGTGCACCAGAGCCGGCGGTGGGACACCGACTTCCTGGCCGTGTGCCGGGCCGTCGAGCGGGGCCTCGTGGGCGACGTCTTCAACATCGAGACGTTCGTCGGCGGCTTCGAGCACCCATGCCGCGCCTGGCACTCCGAAGAGTCGATCTCCGGCGGCGCCGTCTTCGACTGGGGCTCGCACCACATCGACTGGATCCTGCGCCTCCACGGCGAAGCGCCGGTTCAGGTGATCACGAGCAGCCACAAGCGGGTGTGGCGCGACGTCACCAATGCGGACCAGGTGACGGTCTGGATGCAGTGGGCCGACGGGCGCGAGGCCACGTTCCGCCAGAGCGACATCGCCGCAGTGCGGCGCCCGAAGTTCTTCGTGCAGGGCACCGAGGGCACGATCGAAGGCCACTACCGGCCGTTGCGGTTCGAGTCGGTCGAACCCGGCCGCGGCTACCTCGACCGCACGGCGCACCACGCCGAGGCCCCCGTCGATCTGCGTCTCGTGCGCTACGAGGGTGGCTATGGACTGATCGAGCAGGCGTTGCCGCCGGCGCCTGCTCCGGGGTGGGGCTTCCACCAGAATCTGGCCGACCACCTGCTGCTGGGCGAGCCGCTCGCCGTACCACCCCGCCAGAGCCGGGCCGTCGTGGCCGTACTGGAAGCCGCACACCGCGCCGGCGCCAACGGCTCGGCCATCGTGCGACTGGAGGGCCTCGAGACCGACGCGCTGGGGCCCTCATGAGGGGCGACGAACCGCTTCGCTTCGGCATCCTCGGCGCCCGTTCGTGGATCGCCAACGGGGCGGTGATCCCGGCCATCGAGGCCTCCTCCAACGGCACGCTCGTCGCGGTCGCCGCCGCCACGGGGCCGGTCCCGGCACGGCTCGCCCCTCTGGATGCCGGCAGCTACGACGCCGTGCTCGCCCGTCCCGACGTCGAGGCCGTGTACCTGCCCCTGCCCAACGGCCTGCACCGCCAGTGGGTCGAGCGGGCGGCCGCCGCCGGCAAGCACGTGCTGTGCGAAAAGCCCCTCGGCCTCGACGGCCCCGATGCCACCGCCATGGCCGCCACCTGCGAGGCCGCCGGCGTGCTGCTCGCCGAAGCCTGGATGACGCCGTTCGGCGCGCGTTGGGCCGAGGTCGTCGCCGTCGCCGCGTCGGGAGCGCTCGGCGAGGTGCGCCACGTCCGGGGTCAGTTCACCTTCACGCTCGGGCCGGAACAGGCGGCCAACTACCGCTGGGACCCGGCCCAGGGTGGCGGAGCGCTGCTCGACGTCGGCATCTACGCGCTCGGTGCTGCGATCGCGCTGTGGGGACCCGAGCCCGCGACGGTCGCGGCGGCCTCTCGGCCGAGCGAGTCGGGCGTCGATGCCACCACGTCGGCGTGGTGCGACTGGGGCGACGGTCGCACTGCACACGCACTGGTGTCGTTCGAGCTCCCAGAGTGCCAGCGCCTCGAGATCGTGGCCACCGGGGGCCGGGTGGTCGTCGACGGTCCGGCCTTCACCGGTGGCCCGCAGGCCTCGTCATACGAGCGCCACGGCGTCGACGGGTCGGTGGCGAGCGTGGCGATCCCGGGCAACGACGCCTACGTCGGGATGGTCGAAGCCTTCGCCCGCGCCGTGCGCGGGATCGAACCCTGGCCGCGACCGGTCAGCGAGGCGATCGCACTCTCCCGCCTGCTCGATCGCATACGGACCGCCGCCACCTCCCACTGACCGAGCCTGTGCGGCGAACGGGCCGCCGAGCCGCATTCGCCGCACACGTCACATGAGCTCAACCACGTCCTGCGGGCCAGGAGTTGGACAGGACGGCTCCGATGGGTCATCGTCGGCGGTTGCAATCGCCGCCGCTGGGGACACACGTGCACGACGCGCACGGGAAGGAAGATCGAGATGAGCACGACCACTGCTGCAGACCAGGCCGTCGATGAGGCCACGATCCTGCAGATCTTCGAGACGGTGACGCGGATCCGCGGGTTCGACGACAAGGCTCAGGCGCTGATCGGCAGCGCGCAGGCCTTCTTCGTCCACTACCCGGTACGAGGCCACGAGATCATCGCGGCCGCCGTCGCCGCCGCCATCGAGACCCGCGACTACGCCACCGTCACCTACCGCGGCACCGCCGACGAGGTCGCCAAGGGCGTCCCGCTCCGCGAGCTGTGGGGTGAGGTGCTGGGCCGGGCCACCGGCACGTCGAAGGGCCGCGGTGGCCCGATGCACATCGCTGATCCCGCTCACGGCCTCATGCTGTGCACCGGCATCGTCGGTGGTGGCATCCCGATCGCCACCGGCCTCGCCCTGGCGTCACAGATGCAGGACGACGGTCGTGTGACCATCTGCAACTTCGGCGACGGCGCCACCAACATCGGTGCCTTCCACGAGTCGCTGAACATCGCCTCGGTGTGGAACCTGCCAGTGGTGTTCGTCTGCCAGAACAACCAGTACGGCGAGCACACCAAGTACGCCGACACCGCCAAGAACGCTTGGGTCGTCGACCGCGCCCCCGGCTACGCGATGAAGGCCATCAAAGTCGACGGCACCGATGCCGCCGCCACCTACCTGGCCGCCAAGGAAGCTGTCGAGCACGCCCGCTCGGGCAAGGGGCCGGTGCTGCTCGAGGCCGTCACGTTCCGCACCCAGGGCCACGTGCTCAGCGACAAGAACGAGTACATGGACCAGGCCGTGCTCGCCGAGCACATCGCCAACGACCTCGTGGCGGGCTTCCGCCAGTCGCTGATCGACAACGGCACCGCCGACGAGGCGACGTTGGCCGCCATCGAGGCCCGCGTGAAGGCCGAGATCGACGACGCCTACGAGCAGGCCAAGGCCGACCCGCTGGCCGACCCGGCCACGGTCACCGGCGACATCTGGTCGCCGGCCAAGGTCGTCACCGAGCCCGGCGAGGACGCCCCGGGCGAGACCATCACGGTGCGCCAGGCCATCGTCGCCGCCCTCGACGAGGCCCTGGCCACCCACGACAACGTGGTGCTCATGGGCGAGGACGTCGCCGACTCGGCCGGCGGCGGTGTGTTCAAGCTCACCGATGGCCTCTCGACGAAGTACGGCGACGACCGGGTGCGCAACACCCCGATCGCCGAAGAGGGCTTCGTCGGCGCGTCGATCGGCGCCGCCATCGCCGGGATGCGAACCGTGCCCGAGGTGATGTTCATGGACTTCCTCGGCGTGTGCTGGGACCAGCTCGCCAACCACGCCGGCAAGCTCCGCTACATGTCGGGAGCTCGCACGCCGGTCCCGATGACGGTCCGGGTGTCGATGGTCGGTGGCACCCCCATCGGAGCCCAGCACAGCCAGTCGCTCGAGGCGCTGCTCATGCACACGCCGGGCATCAAGGTGGTGTGGCCATCGACGCCGTACGACGCCAAGGGCCTGCTGCTGTCGTGCATCGAGGACGACGACCCGTGCGTGTTCATCGAGGCGACCGCCCTGATGATGAAGCGGGGCAACGTCCCCACCGAGTCGTACCGGATCCCGCTCGGCAAGGCCGCCATCAAGCGCGCCGGCGACGACGCCACGCTCATCACCTACGGCCGCCTCACCGGCGACGTGCTGAAGGCCGCCGAGGAGCTGGCCGCCGACGGCACGTCGGTCGAGGTCATCGACCTGCGCAGCCTGGGACCCCTCGACTGGGACACCGTGCTGACGTCAGTTGCCCGCACGACGCGCGCGGTGATCGTCCATGAAGCGGTGCGCACGTGTGGCGCCGGCTCAGAGATCTCGGCCCGGATCAACGAGGAGCTGTTCGGTCAGCTCTCCGCACCCGTGGTCCGGCTCACGGCGCCCGACTCCCCCGTACCCGCCGCCCCCCAGCTCGTCGGCGCCTTCTACCCAACGGCCGCGCAGGTCGTGGCCGCGGTCAAGGCGATGGCCTGATCGTCGCGACGCTGGCCGTACCGCTGGTGGCGAGACCTGACTGAACCGGAGACATCGGTGGGGACGCTCTGCGTTCCCACCGATTCTCATTTGAGTGGCTAGGGTGCCGGCCGTGGAGGACCTCGACCGGATCGCCGTTGCCCGCCTGGCCGCCCACGGGCAGCGCTACACGACCAATCGTCGCCAGCTCGTCCACCTGCTGGCCGAGTCGCCGGCCCCGCTGACCATCCCCGAGATCCTCGAGCAACGCCGCGAGCTGGCTCAGAGCTCGGTGTATCGAAACCTCGCGCTCCTCGAGCAGTCCGGCCTCGTGCAGCGGATCGTCACCAACGACGAGTGGGCCCGCTTCGAGCTGGCCGAGGACCTGACGGAGCACCACCACCACCTCATCTGCTCGACGTGCGGCCTGGTGCGCGACTTCACCGTGGCGCCCCGCCTCGAGCGCTCGATCAACGATGCGCTGACGAAGGTGGCCGACGACGCCAGCTTCACGCTGCAGCACCACCGACTCGATCTCGTGGGGCTGTGCGGGGCATGCGCCGGCTGACCGTCAGCGACGTCACGGCCAGCGACACCACGAAGCACACCCCGGTCGCGAGGGCGATCGCTCCCCCGGCGGCCACGCTCCAGACGGCGGACGCGCTCAGGCCCAGCACGCCACTGAGGCCTCCGACGAGCGCGGCGATCGCCTGCGTCGGGCCGAGCCGATCGGTCCAGAGCCGGGCCGTCAACGCAGGAACGGTCAGCAGCGCCACGGCCAGCAGCGCCCCGACGGCGGGGATGGCGGTGACCATGGTGACCGTCACCGCCACCAGCACCACGGCGTCGAGCACCCAGGGTCGGTAGCCGAGCGCGGCGGCACCAACGCGGTCGAAGGCGCCGAGCACGAGCTCTTTGTGGAGGGCGCTGAGCACGAGCAGCACGGTTCCGCCGACGATCACCGTCAGAGCGATGTCGGCCGGGGTGACGGTCAGGATCGAGCCCACGAGGAACGCGGTGAGGTCTTTCGACGAACCTGGCTGGGCCGATACCACGAGCACCCCGAGGGCGAAGCTGCCGGCCAGGACCACACCGATGATCGAGGCATCGTCGAGCACCTTGCTCGCCCCGAGCACCAGCACGGCGACGACCACGGCGAGGCCGGCGATCGTGCCTCCGACGAACAGGCTCACGCCGAGGGCCGACGCGATTGCGACACCGGGGAACGTGGCGTGCGACATGGCGACCACGAAGAAGGGCAGCTTGCGCAAGACGACGTGCACGCCCACCGTGCCGGCGATCGACCCGATGAGCACCGCCTCGAGCAGCGCCCGCCGAAACAGCGGCGACTGAAGGCTCTCGACGAGGTTCCTCATGGCCGCGCCGCCGCGGGCCGAGGTTCACGGGACGGTGCGGCAACCGGCCGGGACCGTACGACGTGCACGACGGCGCGGCCTGCGGCAACCAGCACGAAGCCGACCGTGAGGCACATCACCACGGTCGCTCCCGAAGCGAGGCGCCAACCGTGGTGGACGGAGCCTTGGTAGCTGACGACCAAGCCGAGCCAGCCGCACAGTCCGGCAAAAGCGACGGCGACCACCATCATCGGACCGATGCGGCGCACGAGCAGGCGGGCCGTTGCCGCCGGGGTGACGACGAACGCCACCACCAGCACCGTGCCGAGCGCCCGCACGGCGGCCACGATCGTGAGCATCACGACGAGGTTGAGGACGAGGTCGAGGGCGGCGATCGGATAGCCGGCGGCCTCGGCCCCGATCGGATCGAAGGCCCGCAGCACCAGCTCCTTGTGCAGCGCGGCCAGCACCAACAGGCAGACGACGGCCACCACCGCGGTGTCGATGAGCTCGCGTTGGTCGACGGACAAGATGCGACCGAACAGCAGCGCGGTGAGATCGCTCTGGAACCCGGTCCCTCGAGACACGACCACCACCCCGAACGCGAAGAACGTGGCGATGAGCAGCGCCATGAGCGCATCGGCGTCGATCTGCCGCCGCCGAGAGCCGACGGCCAGCAGTGCGACGGCCAGCGCACCACTGGCCAGGGCGCCGGCGAGCAGCGACTGGCCGACGACGAAGGCGACGGCGATGCCGGGAAAGACGGCGTGCTGGACGACCTCGGTGATGAAGGCCAGCCGGCGCAGGAGCACGTACACGCCGACCACGCCGCCGAGCACACCGAGCAGCACGAGCTCGACGAGCGCCCTGCGCATGTAGTCCGTGCTGAACGGCTCGACCAGCAGGTCCCACACGGTGGTCAACGCGCGATCAGGGTGGTGCCACCTTCGAGCAGCAGCGCCGAGCTTCCGTACGTGGCTTTGAGGCGATCAGCCGAGAGCGCCTCGGCGATCGGACCAAAGGCCACCTGGTGGTGGTTCAACAGGCAGGCGGCGTCACAGGCGAGATGAGCGACCGAGAGGTCATGGGTCGACATCACGACGGCGACCCCCTTGGCCCGCAGGCCCTCGAGCACGGCGAGCAGCGAGTCGGTCGTGGTGGCATCGACGCCGTTGAAGGGTTCGTCGAGCAGCAACAGACCGGCCTCCTGGGCCACGGCCCGGGCCAGCAGCACCCGTTGGCGCTGCCCGCCAGACAGCACACCGAAGCGGTCGTGGGCCCGATGGGCGAGGCCGACCTCGTCGAGGGCTTCGAGCGCGGCCGCCTTGTGGGCGCGATTCGGGCGCCACACCCATCCGATCCTGCGGTACCGGCCCATCAGCACGACCTGGAGCACGTCGACCGGGAACTCGTGGTCGAGCGCCTCGGCCTGCGGCACGTAGGCCACGTCCCCCCGCGCCTGGGACGGCGTCGTCCCCAGCACCTCGATGCGCCCGCCGACGATCGGCACCAAGCCGAGGATGGCCTTGATGAGCGTGCTCTTGCCGGCGCCATTCGGCCCGATGAGCGCGAGTGACCCCCCTCGTTCCACCGACCCGCTCACGCCTTCGAGCACCGGGTCACGGTCGTAGGCCGCGGCCACGTTGTCGAGAACGAGAGCCGGTGTCACGAACCGCGAGTGTGTCACCTCAGGTTCTCCACGATCACCCTGGTGTTGTGCTCGATCATCTTCAGGTACGTGTCGCCGTCACTTCCATCGGGACCAAGGCTGTCGCCGAACAGCGAATCCTCGCCGGCGATCACCTTCACGCCCGCTTCCTGCGCGATGGCCGCCGCGGTCTTCGGCGGCAGCGAGCTCTCGGAGAACACCGCCCGCACGCCCTCGGCCCTGATCTTGGCGACGAGGTCGTTGATGTCGCCCGGCGACAGCTCGGCTTGGGAATCGAAGCTGGGGATGACCGAGCCGACGTAGTCGAGCCCGTAGTGGTCGACGTAGTACCCGAACGCGTCGTGGTTGGTGACCAGCTTGGTGTTGGTGAGGGTGGCGATCTGGGCCTTCACACCGACGTCGAGGGCATCGAGCTTGGCCGAGTAGGCGGCGAGGTTCGCTTTGAACGTCGCTGCCGCGCTCGGGTCGGCGGCGCTGAACGCCCCGGCCATGGTGGTCACCATGCGCTTGGCGTTCTGCGGGTTCTGCCAGATGTGGGGGTCGTCGTACCCCTCGCTCTGGCGGAGCGCGATGCCCTGGCTGGCGTCGACGATCGCGCCCTTCGGGCTGGCGCTGGCGATCGTGTCGTCGAACCACTTCTCGAGGCCAACGCCGTTCTTGACGATCACGTCAGCCCCAGCAATGGCGTCGAGGTCGGCCGGCGTCGGCTCGTAGTCGTGGGGATCGACGTTGGCCTTGAGGACCGGGTACACCGTGACCTGATCCCCGCCCACGTTGCGGGCGAGGTCGGTGACCTGCGTCGTGGTGGTGACGACCTTGAGGACCCTGGGCGGTCCTGCACCGGTGGCCCCGTCACCGCTGCGGCTCGCGCAGGCGGCCAACCCGGCACCGGTCAGCACCGCCACCGCTGCGAGTGCTAGGTGGCACTTCATGACGGCTCCATCGACTGCATCATCGTGCTCACAGTAATCGGTAATCGTTCTCGTTCCTAATTCTCTCCCGCCCTCCACATCGTCGTCATGAGCAGCCCCTCGGTAGGGTCGCACAGTGCACCGAGAACGGTGCGACGCCGAGGGGAGCGTTCGATGTTCGACTACGTGATCAAGGGCGGCACCATCGTCGATGGCACCGGCCAGCCCGGGTACCAGGGCGATGTGGCAGTGTCCGACGGGCGCATCGCGGCCGTCGGTGGTTCGATCACCGATGCCGCCCGCGAGGTCATCGATGCCGATGGGGCGATCGTGGCCCCGGGCTGGGTCGACGTCCACACCCACTACGACGGCCAGGTGAGCTGGGACGACCTGATGGACCCCTCCGCCGGCAACGGGGCCACCACCGTCATCATGGGCAACTGCGGCGTCGGGTTCGCCCCGGTGCGCGCCGGCGGTGAGCGCACCCTGATCGAGCTGATGGAGGGGGTCGAGGACATCCCCGGCACCGCGCTGTACGAGGGCATCGAGTGGGGTCGCTGGGAGAGCTTCCCCGACTACCTCGACTACATCGCCGGGCGCCGCTACGCCCTCGACATCGGCGCCCAGATCGCCCACGGCTCGCTGCGCTACTACGTGATGGGCGAGCGGGGAGTGGCCAACGAGGACGCCACCGCTGACGACCTCGCCGCCATGTCGGCGCTCGTGGCCGAAGCGGTCGAGGCCGGAGCCGTTGGCTTCAGCACGTCGCGCACGATCGGCCACCGGTCGCTCTGGGGGGCGCCCGTGCCGGGCACGTTCGCGCCGGCCGAGGAGCTGCTCGCGCTCGCCGCTGCCATGGGATCGGTCGGCAAGGGCGTGTTCGAGATGATCCCCGCGGGCACCGTGGGCAAGCTCGAACAGCTCGGGGGCGAGCGCACCACACCCCACGCCGAGCACGAGGTCATGGACCGGGTGTCGCGACACAGTGGGCGCCCCGTCACCTTCACGCTCGTCCAGTCGCCTGACTACCCGCCCGACACCTGGCGTCAGCTGCTGGCCCTCACCGCGGCAGCCAACGCCCAAGGCTCCAAGCTGTTCCCGCAGGTCTCGTCGCGCCCGATCGGCCTCGTCACGGGACTGAGCGGCTACCACGCCTTCCAGCGCCGACCCTCCTACATGGCCCTCGCCCACCTGCCCCTGGCCGAACGGGCACGGGAGATGGCCAAGCCCGAGGTGAAGGCCGCCATCCTCGCCGAGGGCGACGTGCCCGTGGCCGAGCCGGGGTCGATGCAGAACGTATACCGGCTGTTCCAGATGGCCGCCGGCGCCGTGTACCCCCTGGCCGACCCCGTCGACTACGAGCCCGAGCTGTCCGCCAGCCTCGGCGCCCGCGCCGCGGGGTCGGGTCGCGATCCACTCGACGTGATGTACGACTTCCTGCTCGAGGCCGACGGCACCGCCATGGGATCGATCATGGGCGGCGACGTGAACGAGCGCCAGGACGTCATCCGCGAGATGCTCCTGCACCCCGACACGGTCACGGGCCTGAGCGATGCCGGCGCGCACGTCACGCTGATCTGCGACGCCTCGATGCCGACCACCCAGCTCTCGTTCTGGGCCCGAGACAGGCGGCGCGGCGAGCAGCTCCCGCTCGAGTTCCTCGTGGCCAAGCAGACCTCTCGCAACGCCGGCCTGTACGGGCTGACCGACCGCGGGCGGCTGGAAGCGGGCCTGCGCGCCGACCTCAACGTCATCGACCTCGAAGGGCTGACCGTGTCGCCCCCGAAGGCCTTCCACGACCTGCCTGCGGGCGGCACCCGCCTGATCCAGCCGGTCAAGGGCTACCTCGCCACGATGGTCGCTGGTGAGATCACCCGCCGCCACGACGCCGACACCGGTGCCCGCCCGGGTCGATTGGTCCGCAGCCGCTGACCTGGGTACCGTCGGCCCTCGTCGCTACCGGCCGAAGGGGACTGCCATGGCACCGTTGATCCGCTACCCGATCCTCCAGCACGCGTACTTCGTGACCGACATCGAGGAGGGCTGCCGTCGCTGGACGCAGACCGTCGGCGCGGGGCCGTTCTTCCTGACCATGGGCCACGTCGGCGACAAGCACACCTACCGCGGTGAGCCCTCCGACACCCCCTTCAACTATGCGTTCGGCCAGTCGGGCCCCACGCACGTGCAGCTCATCTCGCAAGACGACGAGCAGCCCTCGATCTACCGCGACATGTTCGCGCCCGGCCAGGAGGGGCTGCACCACATCGCCTGCCTCGTGCCCGAAGCCGACCTGCCAGCCGAGATCGACAAGCTCGGGGCGGCCGGCTTCCCGGTGGCATCGACGCTGTGGTCGATCGCCGACGTCGCCTACATCGACACCCGCGCCGCAATCGGCTGCTTCCTCGAACTGCACGGCAAGAACCCCGACATCGACGCGGTGTTCGAGCGCTTCCGCTCGGCCGCCGACGGCTGGGACGGCGTGACGGACCCCATCCGCGGCAACCGCGGCTGACACCACCCCGTCGGCGTACCCGGCCTGGCCGCCTCGTTCAGCCGATGGCGGCGAGGAACTCGAGCACTGCGGCGTTCACCTCGGCCGGGCGCTCCTGCTGCGTCCAGTGCCCGCACCCGGGCAGGATGATCGAACGATGGAGGTGGGGGACGGTCACCGGGAAGCGGGCAATGGCCGGGGCGCCCCACACTGTCGGGCCATCACGATCGCCACCGATGAACAGCGCCGGCACATCGATCCTGTGTTGGCGGAACAGGCCGAGGTCCTCCCAGTCGCGATCGACGTTGCGGTAGCGGTTGAGACCGCCGGTGAACCCGGTGCGCTCGAACTCCGCCACGTAGACGTCGAGCTCGTCCTCGGACAGCCAGCCCGGCATCTCGGCCGGGAAGCTGAAGCGGTCGCCCATCTTTGCCCCGTACGGGATGGTGGCCAACGTTCCCCCCGACACGCCCGTGACCGGCGCGTCACCCGAGGCGCTGAAGTAGAAGCCGAGGAGCCACCTGCGCACGTCGGCTTCGAGCTCGGCCTCGGCGCGGCCCGGGTGCTGGAAGTACTCGACGTAGAACTCCTCGTCTCCCGCCAGCGCCCGGTAGGCGTCCGATGGACGAACGTCGCCGGCAGGCGCGTACGGCACGGAGAGTCCGACAACGGCGCGGAACACGTCCGGCCGCAGCAGCGCCGAGTTCCACGCCATCGGCGCGCCCCAGTCGTGACCGATGACGACCGCGTGCTGCTCGCCGAGGGCTTCGACGAGGGCAACGTTGTCGGCGACGTGGCGCAGCATCCGGTAGGCCTCGATCGGATGGGGCTTTGACGAGCGGCCGTAGCCCCGCACGTCGATCGCGACCGCCCGGTAACCGGCGGCGGCTAGGGCATCGAGCTGGTGGCGATACGAGTACCACGACTCTGGGAAGCCGTGCACCATCAGCACCAGCGGCCCCTCCCCCGCCTCGACGCAATGGAGGCGGATGCCGTTGACGGGCACGATTCGATGGGTCCACTCAGCCATGCGGGGCAGCCTGCCAGGTCGGCCCGTCTGGCGGCCAAGGCGACGGAGGTGGAGCGCTCAGCGGGGGCGAACGGCGAGCACCTGCTGTGGATCGAAGTACTCGGTCCATGCCGCGATGCGACCACCGGCGATCCGGAACAACCAGCAGTACGTGTTGGCATAGCCGGCACCGCTGGCCATCGATCCTTCGCTGCGGCACGTGGCGACGAACCGCTCAGGGTCCTCGGTGGCCAAGATCTCGAGGTCGAGGAACACCAAGGTGGGCATGCGCCGACGCGCCGCTCCGAACCGGGCCTCGATGGCGGCGCGTCCCTCGAACCGAGTCGGCTCACCGGTGACGGAGAACGGAGTCGAAGCGACCACATCGTCGGCGAGCAGCTCGTGCCAGCCATCGACGTCGTTCTCGACGCCGAGACGAGCGAAGAAGGCGGCCACGACCTCTCGGGATGACGGCGCGACGCTCACGGCCGGAAGGATCATCCGTTGCCGCACCCAATGCCAATCGAACCGGCTCGGTCGGGGTGACCGCCAGCCAGAGAAACCGACGGTCAAAACGTCAAATTGACCGTCAGCCGGAGAAACCGACGGTCAAAGTGTCAAATTGACCGCCAGCCGGAGAAACCGACGGTCAAAACGTCAAATTGACCGCCAGCCGGAGAAACCGACGGTCAAAGTGTCAAATTGACCGCCAGCCGGGGAAACCGACGGTCAAAACGTCGAAATCGGCGGATGGCGGATGGCGGATGGCGGATGGCGGATGGCGGCTACTGGTCGAAGGCGACGGGGAGGTGCCAGCTGGTGTGGAGCTCGCCGAGGCGGAGCGAGCGGAGCTCGGGCGTGGCGCCAGGGTCCAGGCGCAGTCCCGGGAGCGCGTCGAGCAGCAGTTGCGACACGCCCACCACAACATCACGGGTGATCGCGTAGCGCGACCGGGGTCGGTCCTCGGGTACGGCGGGATGTTTCGACGGTGGGCCGAGGCCGAACGTGATGCCCGACGGCAGCCCGTCAGCCCGGTACTGCCCCCGGGGTTCGCGCTGGCACAGGTCCTTACGCGTGACGATGAACGTGTCGGGATCGCTAAAGACCCGCGGGTCGCGGTTGGCAGCGGCCGCCGAGCACATCACGAGCGCGCCCTCTGGCAGCAGCCGGCCGAACCGCTCGACCTCGTGGCGGGTGAACCGGGCCGCGGCCAGCACGGGCGTCGAGTGGCGCACGGTCTCCTGGTAGGCGAAACGCACCAGGCGCCGATCGCCGGCCACCAGGGCGAGCTGATCGGGGTGGGTGAGCAGCAAGAACCACAGGTTGGCCAGTGCCCCATGCATCGTCTCGTGGTCGGCTTCGAGCAGGGTGGCAACGACATCGGCCGCGACCACCGGACCTCCCTCGACCCCCAACCCCGCGAGCACCGACAACAGGTCGTCGCCGGGTTGGCGCCGGCGGAGGTCGAGCAGGGGCACGAAGTAGGCCTCGAGCTCCCGTGCGGCTGCCACCCCTCGGTCGCGAGCACGCACGTCCCACGTGACGCCGCGATGCATCACCCACCAACGAGCCGCGAACCAGGCGACGTCGTCAGCGGGGACACCGAGCACCGCCGCCAGCAGCTCGACCGGGAACCGAGCGGCAACGTCGAGCGCGAGATCGAGGGCCGGGCCACCGCGCGCTCCGGCCGCGGCTACGACCTCGGTGACGATGCGCTCGGCCACGACAGGCGCCAGCGCGTCGATGCGGGCCGCCTCGGCCATGAGGACCGCCAGCTCGTCGCCAAGGTCCCGGCCCCAGCCGTCGAGCCCGATGGTCCAGCGCTTCGGGCGCGTCTCGAAGTTGGCGTCGTCGACGAACACCGACGTGACGTCGTCGTAGCGCGTGATCCAGAACGAGTTGCCCGACCAGTCCCGGTAGCACGGGTAGTCCTCGCGCAACACGGCCAGCGTCGGGTACGGGTCGCGGGCGAAGTCCGGAGAGAGCAGCTGGCGGGGCTTGATCTTGGGCGTCGACTGACCGACGCGCTCGCGCTGGTAGACCTCGTAGGTCCGAAATCCCTCGGTCATGGCGCGGCGGTCAGACGAGATCGACGTCAAGCCACAGCTCGCGGATCGAACCGAGGCCGATGGGAGCGAGCGAGACGCCGTCGATGTCTTTGGGCATGCGCTCGACGTTGATGGCGACGTTGGCGATGCGGCTCATCAGGATCTTGGAGCCGGCCACAGACTCTTGGTGCGAGATCCAGGCCCCCGGGCACAGGTGGGGACCGACGCCAAAGGCCATGTGGCTGCACTTCTGGCCGTCGTTGTAGCCGCTTCGCAGCAGCTTGCCGCTGTAGAGGTCGCTGCGGAAGATGTCGAAGCGCTCAGGGTCGGTGAACACTCGGTCGTCGTGGTTGGCCGCCACGTCGACCATGTTGATGAGCGACCCGGCCGGGATCGTCACCCCGTGCAGGTCGACGTCGAAGGTGTTGTGGCGTGGCTGGCCACCGATCGATGTCGAGTGGCGCAGGGTCTCGTGGAACGCGGCATCCCACAAGCGGGGATCGGCCCTCACCGCCTCGTACTGATCGGGGTGCTGCAGAAGCAGGTACCACATGTTCAAGATGGCGCCCCGGGTGGTCTCTCCCCCACCGCCCACCACCAGCGCGATGTTCGAGGTGATCTCCTCGGTCGACAGGTAGTCGCCGTCGACCTTGGCCTCGCACAGCTGGCTGATGATGTCCTTGCCCACGACGTTGCCCTCGGCGTCATAGAGGTAGGTCGGTCGCGCCCGACGCTCGGCGACCAGGTCGTCGAGGTAGTCCTCGAGGTCCTGGCGCGCCTCGAGGCCCTGCTGGTGGGTGGCCGAGCCACCGAGGCCCAACATCATCGACGAGTACCAGTAGAAGAACTGCGACCGGGCCTCGTCGGGGAAGCCGAGCACCTGGCACACGACGCTGATCGGGAACTCGTTGGCGAAGGCCTTGGCCAGCTCGATCGTGTAGCGGCCGGTGGCACGATCGAACAGCACGCCACGTTCCGGGTCCGGCTCGGACCACGACGAGATCATGTCGGCCGCAAGGCGCTCGATGGCCGGGACGCGCTTGTCGAGCGCCTGTCCGACGAGATGGCGGCCGTAGAGGTTGCGCCGGCGGCGGTGCTCGACGCCACTGAGCTCGAGTTGGGTGTTGCCGAGCACACCACTGGAGGAGCCCTTGGGGATCGTGTTGTACCCGACCTCGTCGAAGTAGCAGGTCGTGACGTCGGCGTAGCGGGTCACGTAGTAGCTGTTGTGGAGGTGGTCGTGGTACACGGGGTAGTGGTCGCGCATGATCCGGTAGTACGGGTACGGGTTGCGCACGAACTCGGCCGTGTCGAAGACCCGGGGATCGAGCAGCGGGGTGCCATCAGGCGCATGGCCCATGTCGACGGCCTGCCCGAGCGGCATCAGGGGGAAGGCGACGGCGCTCCCGGCGGTCGGCCCATCACCCAACTCGAACGCTTCGCCGAGCACGGTGCGCAACGAGGTCGTGGTGCTCATGGATGCTCCCCTTGTCGGCTCGGGCGACTATAACGATCGCTCGACCCAACCTCCCAAGAGGAGCTGGCCAACGTGCCCGTGTACGTGATCACCGACCCGTGCATCGACGTGAAGGACAAGTCCTGCATCGAGGTCTGCCCCGTCGACTGCATCCACACCGACGACGAGGATCGCATCTGCTACATCGACCCGGATGCATGCACAGGCTGCAACCTGTGCCTGCCTGCGTGCCCGGTCGGAGCGATCTTCACCGAGGACACCTTGCCGGCCGCCGGCCGTGCCTTCGGCGAGGTGAACGCACTCTGGTTTCGCGACAAGGCTGCGGCGCGGGCCAGGGTCGACGAGCTCGCCAACGGTTGAGGCGGCCTCGCCCACCTACGAGCGACCGGACCCCAGGCAGAGGAAGAGCGCGGCAGCAGCACAGTCGCCCGGATCGTCGGACCGCAGCACCCTGCGCCGGGCCGCGGCCAAGGCCTCGGCCACCGGAAGCCCGGCCACGAGACCACCGTGCAGCTCCACCATGAACCGCGCGGTTGCCTCGTCGGGCACGAGGCCCACTGACGCCACAATCGACGAGACGCCCAAGCCGAGCAGCGCGGCCGACGTGCCGAGCAGCTCGTCGCCGGCGAGCGCGGCAGCGGTGGCGGCGTCACAGGCCGACAGCACGACGGTGGCGGGCACGCGCCTCAGCTGCTCGAGGTCGTACACGGTGAGCGGCCCATCGACCGCACGTAGCGACGAGAACAGGGGGCTGTCAGCGCGAAAGGAGCCGTGGGCGGCGACGTGGACGAGGTCGCTCGACTCGAACAGCGCCAAGGTCTTGGCCGCGGTGGCCGACGAGCCTGTGAGAGCGGTGGCACCGGCGTACATGCGGGTGATCGCCATCACCTCGCGCTGGGCTCCGGGGAGATCGGGACCGGCGACGAGCCCGACGCGGCCGCGAGTCGACGGACCGGCGGCGACGCGTTGGGCCCACAGGGCGGCGCTGGGCGCGACGCTGAACGGGCGAAGGGTCAGTGACGGCAGGGCCGACCACGGCAAGCCGCTGAGCGAGCCTGAGGGCACGATCACGAGCGGCCCCTCAGGTGCCAGGCCCAGCGGGCCCATGAGCAGCGCGTCGAGCCGGCCCGCGGCCGCTGACAGACCGGCCGCGAGTGGGCTGGCCCGGTCCGGATCGGTGGACCTCGCTGCCACCCGCCTGATCGCGGCACGCAGGTAGCGCACCTCGATCACGAGGCCGGCGATCGGTCCGATGCTGTGCAGGGCCGCGTGGCGATCGGTCACGGTGACGGCGACGAGCGCGCCATCGAGCTCGACGAACGACACGAGCACGGCCCCGTCGAGATGGCGGCGCAGCTCAGCGGATGTCAGCCGTCGCTCGTCATCGCCGTGGCGGCTGCCGCCGAGTCGATGGCGGGCCACCACGACACGTTCGAGCCGCGCTGCGGCACGGTCGAGCTCGTCGACGGGCTGCCCTCCGGCGAGGGCACGGCGGCGCCGCGAAGTGAGGTCACGCAGCTCGGCGAGCGCTGCGGCGAGCATGGGATCCTCGGGCGGTCGAACGGGGGGAACGCCGAGCGAGGTCGCCCGCCAACGGTCGGCCCACTCGAGCACCGCCAATGGGCGACCGTCGTCGACGGCCAGCCGCAGACCGAGACGGGCCAGCTGGCTCCCGTGGGCCGCTGAGCGGGCCCGAAGCTCGGTCGCCCCGAGTGTGGCCCGGTGCCGCTCGACCACCGTGAGCCCCGCCGCGATGGCCCGGCGAGCCCCGCGACGATCACCGTCGGCCAGCCGCAGGAGCGCGGTGGCGTGCCACGCGCCGGCGCGGGCCGAGGCCGGGCCGTTGCGCCGGGCGGTGGCGGCGATGGCCAGCTGCTTGCGGGCCACGTCGACCTGCCCGCGCTCGAGGGCGAGGCGGCCCGCGAACGTGCGGGCCTGGAGGGCCTCGCGCCGCCAGTGATGGGCATCCAGATCGTCCGCCAGCGCAACCGCCCGGGCCACGGCACCCGCCGGGAACGATTCGCCCTGGTCGAAGGCGAGAGCCGACGCCTGCATCGCCACGTGCCCCGCCCACGTCGCCCAGGGCCCACGGCGCGACCGCTTCAGCAGCCGCACGGCCTGCTGTGCCTCGCGTCGGGCCTCGCCCGCCTCACCCCTGGCGAGCAGCGCTCGGGCCAGCACCACGCGGGCCTCGGCCTCGTGCACCACGTTCCCGCCTGCACTGGTGGCGACCACGGCCCGCCGCGACACCAGCACGGCATCGTTCGAGAGCGCCCCGATCAGCAGCGCCTCGGCGAGGTCGGCATCGAGCACCGCGGAGACGCGCCCTGGATCGCCAAGCTCGCCGTATCGGCGCCGGGCCTCGTCAAACCACGCAAGGGCACCAGGCACGTCGCCTCGGCGGGCGCTGACCACTCCCAGGTTGTGGCCGGCGGCGGCCGAGATGAGGTGCTGGCCGAGTGCCTCGGCCAGCACTCGGCAAGCCATGAGGTCCCGCTCGGCCGCAGGCAGCTCGCCGAGGGCCAGGTGCCCCAAGCTGCGGTTGATGAGAAGCCGGGCCAACCCGAGATCGTCGCCACCGGCCCTCAGGTGCGGCTCGGCCCGCTCAGCGGCGACGAGGGCGTCGCGGTGGCGGCCGAGGTGGCTGAGGACCAGCGTCCGCTGGTTCAGCAGGCGACCCAAGGCCGCTCCATCGAGCAACGGCTCGGCCGCGTCGAGCTCGTCGAGCGCGGCCGTCGTCGCCCCCGCCTCGACCAGCACGATCGCGAGGCTCGAGCGGATCGATCCTTCGAGGTCGGTACGCCCGAGGCTCCTGGCCTCACGCACGGCCCGGCCGAGGAGACGCCGTGCCTCGCGCATCTCACCGTGCTCATAGCTGGCCCGGCCGAGGGCCCACAGGGCGATCGTGCGGGTCAGCGGGTCACGGCTGGTGGTCAACGGCGCAGCCAGGCTCGCCGCCAGGGCGGGCTGGTCCTGCACCAGAGCCAACGCCCGCTCGGCATGATCGTTGGTCTCGACACCACGTCCGAGCGGGACGGGGGTTGTATCTGGCACGCTCGTCGGGCCTCCGCATCACGTCACAGACATCAGACCACAGGGACGGGAACCACCATGAGCACATCCCCCACCGATCAGGAGAACTACGAGCAGCACCGGTCGAAGGACGCCGACGACCACGTCGGCCCTCCGGCGCTGTGGGCCCGGTTCGGTGCCGACGCCGATGGACCATGGGATCGCCGGGTCCTGTTCTCGTCGGGCGCTCGCCGGCGCCCGTTCGCCTACCGACCCGGCGAGGTGCTCGTGCACGCCGGGGACGCCGCTGCCGCAGTGAGCGCTCTGTCGTTCACCCAGCAGGGTCGCGAACCGGCGATCGTGGCCGAGGTCGGCGGCTACGCGCTCCTGCGCCCCGTCGACGATCCCCTGCTGGCCACACGGTTGCTCCGCCGCCGCGGTCTCGTCGCGCAGCCCAACCACGTGCTGTTCGCGGATGGCACCGCTCGACCGTCGCCCGTCGGCATGCCCTCACCCGTCGGCATGCCCTCACCCGTCGGCATGCCCTCACCCGTCGGCATGCCCTCACCCGTCGGCATGCCCTCACCCGTCGGCATGCCCTCACCCGTCGGGATGCCCTCACCCGTCGGCATGCCCTCACCCGTCGGCATGCCCTCACCCGTGGGTGGGTGCGGTTGCGGAGCCGACGACGGTTGCGGCCGAGGCAACCCACCGCGATCCCAGGGACCGCGTCGCACGCTGGCCGTGCCGGGGCGACGACCGACTTCAGCCACGGCCGGATCAGCGCGCCACACCCCGGTCGGCGCCGGCCCCTGCGCCGTGCTGGTGCTCGACACCGGCTTCCTGGTCGAGCGCATCCCTGCGGTGAGCGAGGTGCGCCTCGACGGCTGTGAGCCCGTCCTGGCCAACATCGAGGCGACCCGGGCCACCACGGCCCCCGATGAGACCGCCCCGCTCGGCCTGATCACGAGGGCCGCAGGGCGTGACGCCGACTCTGCCGACGCCGATGGGGACGGATGCTTCGATCCCTACAGCGGGCACGGCCTGTTCATCGCCGGCATCATCGATCGCGTCGCCCCTGGCAGCACGATCGTGGTGCAGCGGGCACTGCGCAGCCATGGCGACGTCGACGACATGGAGCTGGCCCTCTCCCTGGCCGTTGGTCTCGTTCGTCTCGGCCGGCTCCCGATGAGCGCGGCGCCCGCAGCGGTCGCGGCCGAGCTCACGCTGCCCGACGACGTCGATGCCAGCCGGCCGCCCCTCGTGGTCAACCTGTCGGTGAGCGGCTACTGCGACGACGACGAACCACCCATGGTCCTCGAGTCGATGATCGCCAACCTCCTTCACGACGGTCAGGGCAATCTCGTCGACGACGTCGTGGTGGTGGCCTCGGCCGGCAACAGCTCGTCGTGCCGGATCACCTGGCCCGCAGGCTTCGACGAGGTGATCTCAGTCGGAGCCTTGAACGGGAGCCAGCCGGCGTGGTTCACGAACTGGGGCCCCTGGGTACGAGCCTGCGCACAGGGAGAGGACATCGTCAGCCTCTTCTCGACCCCCGAGCCGGGCGCCAACCTCGCCTCCGATCTCGATGACTTCGACGGCTGGGCGCAGTGGAGCGGGACCTCCTTTGCCGCCCCGATCGTCGCCGCGTCCCTGGCCTGGGAGGCGATGACGTCCGGCCAGTCGTTGCACGACGCCGTCGAGCGCCTCATCGATCAGCCCCAGCTCCTGCGGCTCTGGGGGCTCGGCACGGTGGTCAACGCTTGGTGACCGCCTCCTGCACCGCCTGCCACCGGGAGCACCGTTGCCGCTGCTGCTGATCGCCGTCGTGGTCGGGGTGGCCGTTCGGCTCATCGTGCACCGCGGCTGGGGCGGGCCGCTCGGCCTGAGCGCCCCGCATCCCCTGGTCATGGCCGTGCCGTTGTTGTCGCTCGTCGCCCAGGTGCTCGCTCAGCAGCCATCGCTGTCTGGTGCGCGCAGCGCGCTCATCGTGGCCAGCCACCTGGCGATCACGGCGTGGGCCGCCGCACTGGCGTGGCGCGCGCCGCCCAAGGTCGCAGTCGAGGCGTGGGGCATCGTGGCCGGCTTCGCACTGAACGCCCTGCCCATCGCGGTGTACGGCGGCATGCCGGTCAGCGCGGCGGCACTCCGGGCCATCGGCGCCGCCGACGACCTCGACGTCGCTCAGGGCCACCTGGGCAAGCACATCGGCACAGCCAGCGGCTTCATCGCCGACGTGCTCGGTGACGTCATCGCCATCCGCCCCCTCACGACCGTGGTCAGCGTCGGTGACCTCGTCGTAGCAGCGTCGTTGTGCGTCCTGATCATCCGCTACCCATCCGCGATCGAGCGCGCGACACGGCTAGGATCGTCAGACGATGACCATGATCATGGTTGCGCCCAAGGCGAAGACGTTGACCGAACTGGTCGACGAGGCTCGGAACAGTGATAACGCGGCTTGGAATGAGCTCGTGCACCGGCTCGGGGGCCTCGTGTGGGCCATCGCCCGTAGCTACGGCGTCCCCCGCGACGACGCCCTCGACGTGAGCCAGACCGTGTGGCTGCAGCTCGCTCGCCGGCTCGACGCGATCTCGGACCCCGAACGGCTCGGCCTGTGGCTGTCCACCACCACCCGGCGCGAGTGCATGCGCTACCTGCAGCACAACCGCAATCGCGCCCCGGTCGTGGCCGAGCGGCTCGACGAGCGGGCGTCGCTCACCACCAGCACCGAGGAGACCATCCTGCAATCCGAGCGGCAGCGCTTGCTCTGGCGGGCCGTCGACCAGCTTCCCGATGCGTGCCGTTCGCTGGTTCGCCTGATGTTGAACGATCCCGAGCCGACCTACGCCGAGATCTCCGAAGCGCTCGGAATCCCCCTCAACAGCATCGGACCTCGTCGTCAACGGTGCCTCGGCAACCTCAAGCTGCGAGCGGGTCAGCTCTGATGCACCTGTCGAGCCACCTCCTCGTCCGCCGGGCCGGCCTCGGTGTCGCACCGGCCGAGCCTGACCCCCTGGCCGCACTGGTCGACCTGCTGCGCCCGTACGCCAACGAGGTCGACGGCCCCCCGGCCATTTACCACGAGCTCATGGCCGCCGCCTTCACCTTCCGCGATCCGGACGGCGCGCTGGCCCAGCTGCTCGACGACTCGACCGTGGCCGCCTGGCACGCCGGCGTCCGCTCGGCGAGCACGGCCGTCGACACCCTGCTGTTCGACCTTGGCAACGGGCAGCGCCTCGACGTCGAGATCATCGGGCGCCACCTCGTCGCCGACCTGTTCGGGGGCGTGCTCACGAGTGCGGCTTGGCAGACGCCCGCGGGACGCCACGAGGCCGAGGTCGCGTTCGGTGAGTCGTTCGAGATCGACGCCGTCCCCGACGGGCCGTTCTGCATCATCGTCGAGGTGGACGGCGTGACCACCACCACGGACTGGCTGCTGGCTTAGGGGTGCCCGGCGCGCTCCCCGGCGAGGCGGCCGCACTCCCCCCTGACGAACGCGCCTCACCCCGGACCGGCCGGGCGCGGGCCGAGGAGCTGATCGAGCGGGCGCAGATCGACCCCGACCAGGTGCTCCTGGCGGCAGTTGCGCTGGCGTCCGAGGCCCGCAGCAGTGGCGAGCCCATCGTGGCGTCGCTGGCCGAGCAGGCCGCGGGCATCGCGGCCGGCGAGCTGGGTGACCTCAGCAGCGCCGTCGCCCACCTGCGCGAATCGGTCCGATGGGGCCGAGCCGCCGACGATGCCGAGCGGGCCGGCGTGGCCCTCAGCAGCCTCTCGGTGCACCTCGCTCGATCCGGCGACCTCGGAGGCGCACTCGAAGTGGCGCTCGAGGCGCGAGCTGACCTCGCCGGGCGTGACCTCGGTCGGCTGCTGCTCCACATCGGGCTCATCCACCACCGAACCGGCAACGTCGATGCCGCCGAGCAGCACTACGACGACGCCATCGAGGTGCTCGTCACGGCTCACGACGACGACGGGGCCGCCCGTGCGCTCAACAACCGAGGATTGCTCGCCGCTGACCGCCGGCGCCCCGCCGATGCCCTGACTGACCTGCTCAGGGCCGAGGTGCTCTACCAAGACGGCACGCAGTCGGTGGCCGCCGCCAAGGTCCGCCACAACCGGGGCCTCCTCCTGATCGGCACCGGAGAGGTGCCGCTGGGGCTCCGCCTCCTGGCCGAAGCCGACGCCGTGCTGGCCGACCACGGCGTCGATCGCACGATGGGGCTGCTCGATCGCTGCCGGCTCCTGCGAGACCTCGGCGCCACCGCGGAGGCCTTCGCCCTCGGGGCCGACCTGCTCGGCCAGCATCGCCAGGGCGACGACGCCCTCGCGCGGGCCGACCTCGCCGCCGTCGTGGCCGAGCTGGCCCTCGAGCTGGATCGACCCGATGACGCCACCGCCGCCGGAGCCCACGCACGAGCGGCCTTCGCCGAGCAGGGTCGCCTGGGCGCAGTGGCCGACGCCGACGCGCTGCTCGGGTTGGCCGACGCTGAGCGCGGGGTCGGGCCGGGCGAGGCGCGCGCCACCGCCCTCGAGCGCATCAGGGGTGGCTCGGCTGATCCCTCGACGCTGGTTGCGGTGGCCACGCACCTCCACCGGCGAGGCGATGACCGCACCGCTGAGGCCATCGCGGCCCTGACCATCGATCGGCTCGCGGAGGCCCCGTCGACGGCGGCGACCACGCTCCTCGGTGCCGTGGCCGACGTCATCGAGCGCGTCACCAGCGGTCAGGGCCAGGGCGCTCGCGCCGCGCTGGCCCGCGGCTTTGCCGCGCTCGACGACAACACCGCCGCGCTCGGCTCGATCGAGCTGCGGGCGCGGGCCGCGCGCCACGGCGTCGTGCTCGGCGATCTCGGCTGCCAGCTCGAGCTCGACGGCGGCGACCCCACCGGTGCGCTGAGCTGGCTGGAGCTGAGCCGGGCAGGGGTGGCGTCGTTGCGGCCCCCGGCAACCGGTGCCGACCCCGGTCTGGCCGGCCTCCTGGCCGAGCTCCGCCTCGTGCACCTGGCGCTGCGAGCCGGACCCGATCCGATCGAGTACCTCGATCTCCGCCAGCGCCAGGGCGACTTGGAGCGCGCAGTGCGCGACCGCTCGTGGGCCTCGGGTCCGGGCGGCCCTCGCCGCGACCGACATCGCTTCGATCTCGACGAGGTGCATGCCCGGCTCGGCCGGCGCGCCTTGGTGGCCTTCGCCACCCATCGCGGCCAGGTGGTGGCGCTGGTCGTGCCCCCTGGGGGTTCGATCCGCACCGTCGCGGCCGGCACCGTCGGCGAGCTCGACCACCACGTGGCCACGCTTCACCGCGCCTTGCGGGCAGTGGCGACGGGCCGCCAGGGCCCGGACCGCCTGGCCCGCCCCCTTGCCGGTCTCAGTGCCGCCGGCCTTGCCGCTGTCGCCGAGGCCCTCGGTGACGCCCCCGTGGTGATCGTGCCCACGGCGGGGCTCGAACCGCTGCCCTGGGCACTGATCGACGGCTTCAACGGTCGCGCCACGTCCCTGGCTCCCTCGGCGTCGACGTGGCGGGCGTGGCCGACCGGCCCGATCGGCAGGGTCGTGGTGGCCGTCGGCCCTGAGGTCGAACATGGGCGCCGGGAGGCCGCCGCCGTCAACGATGCCCACGCCCCGCTCGCCTCCACCCTCGACGAGCCGGCAGCCGTCGATGACGTGCTGGCGGCGATGGGGGTGGCCGACGTGGTGCACCTGGTCGCCCATGGCCTGCTCCGAGGCGACAACCCGCTGCTCAGCAGCGTCCTGCTCGCCGACGGACCGCTGAGCCTCTACGACCTCGAACGGCGCGACGTGCTGCCGCGCGCCATCGTGGCGTCGGCCTGCGAGCTCCTGCTCGGTGGGGTCGGCACGGTCGGCGGATCCACCGTCGTCGGTGCGGCGTCGGCACTGGCCGGCCGCGGGTGCGAGCGACTCGTGGCGAGCGTGAACCTCGTGCGCGATGACGAGGCCCCCGAGCTCATGGGCCGGTTCCATCGCTCGCTGCGCTCCGGCACCGATCTTGACGAGGCACTGGCCCTGGCCCAGCAGGCCATGCTGACCGCCGGCGCGGTGACCACCGCCGGGTTCGTCCCCGTTGCGGTCCCCTGAGCCGGAAGCACCGTCAACCCACGGCAGGGAAGAAGTTGCCGAAGAATCGTCGAAGAAACCTGTACGGATCGGCTCGGTGCCCCCCTCTCTTCCCGCATCACCACCACCTTGGAGGGCACCATGAACCAGACCACGAGCAAGCGCCGCCGCGCTGCCGAGCTCACCGCCATCACCATGACAGCCGTCACGGCCTGGTTCGTCGCGACTGCGCCGTACTACCTGCACTTCTGAGCCGCACCGCGGCTCAGAAGGGGTCCCGGGGGCACGGACGCCCCCGGGTGATCAGCCCGCCGCTTGGTGCGAGCGTCGCAGCGGCACTGCGCTGTAGGTGACGGGAAGACTGCGTAGCGCGACATAGGACGCCGCACCGCCCCAGTTGGCGCTGCTCGCGGTCACCTCGGTGCGCAACGAACGGCACCGTCGCGCGACCCGCTCGAGGACGAGCCCGCCTGCGGCGAGAGCCAGCGCGTTGCCGGCGCATGCGTGAGCACCGGCGCCGAAGGCGAGGTGGCGGCCGGGGACGCGAGTGGGGTCGAGACGATCGGGCTCAGCGAAGCGCAAGGGATCGCGATTGGCGGCGGCGTAGAAGAGCACCACCATGGCCCCGCTCGGGAGGCGGTGACCGCCGACATCGACGTGGTCAGTCAGCGAACGAGCGGTCGCCCGGATCGGGCTCGAGAGGCGGAGGCACTCGTCGAACACGACCTCGGCCGATCGGGGTGCCACGGCCAGGTGCTGGAGGTGCTCGGGTCGCTGCAGCAGGTGCCAGACCGCGAGGCTCAGCCCCGTCGAGAGCGTCTCGAGCCCGTTGAGGAACACCATCAGGACGAAGGCGGCCACCTCTTCGAACGACAGCAAGCCCGACCGTTGGGCCGCCATCAGGTCGCTCAGGAGGTCATCGCCGTCCGAGCGGTCACGGGCGATGCACAGCTCGACGACGAACGCCATCACGTCGCCCACCACCGTCTCGAGACGAGCGCTGTCTGGCGCCGACTGGCCGAGCGACTCGAGCTGGTCGCGAAACGTCGTCGCCCACGAGCTCACCATCCCCCGCTCGGACGGTCCCAGACCGAGCATCGAGGAGCACACCGCGACGGCCACGGGATGGGTCAGATCGCCGACCACGTCGAAGCGGCCCGACGATGCGGTGGCCGGGACGACGACGTCGATCACGTCGGCTGCCGCCTGCTGGGCAGCAGCAACCCGCGACGGCGTGCACATCAGGTCGGCAAGCTGACGGAGGCGGCGGTGGTCGGCGCCGTCACGCATCGGAAGGGCCAGGCCGAGCGCGGAGCTCAGCGTCGGCACGGCCGCGAGGGGCTCGAGCGCACCGGTGACGGCGGGGTCGACCGAGGCCGCCGTGCTGCCGATGACGGTCAGGATCTCGTCGAAGCCCGACACCAACCAGGCATCACCAAGTGACATGACCCGCGCATCGCTGAGCAGGCGGCGATACAGGCTGGCGGCCTCCTCGGGCCCTGACGATTGGGCGAAGTACGCCGAAACCTCATCGTGCAGGCTGGTCAACGTCTTCCTTCTTCCACGGGCACTGCTGCGCAGTGTGTCACGCGCAGACCTACCGCGCGAGGCCTCCCGTGCTCGCAAACTCACCACGACCTGCCCCTGAACCCCAGGGGCAGGTCGTCAGTGAGATCAGAACATGCCCAAGCCCTTGGGCGAACCGTTGCCGGTGGGCCCGTCGTAGCCGGCGATCGCCTTGCAGAGGTACGACCCGCCACAGGTGCCGTTGGTGCCGCTCTTGATGTCGTAGCGGTGGTTGGCGAGGTGGCTGTACAGGTAGCTGGGGCTCGCCGACGTGGCCGTGTGGGCGGCCTTGCCGTACATGCCAGCGATCAGGGGCGCGGACACCGAGGTACCGCCGTACACGAGCCAGGGCGATCCGGCGCCACCGTTGATGCTGTCGTACACCGACACGCCGGTGGCGGGGTCGGCGACCGCTGAAACGTCGGCGATGGTGCGCATGGCACAGCCGGTGTCGAGCTGCCAGGTGGGCTTGGCGACCTTGGTGCTGCAGCCGCTGCCGGCCGCAGACCACGCCTTCTCGGTGAACCCACGAACGGCGGTCGCGCTCCGGGTGAGGCGGGTACCGCCGACGGCGATGACGTTCTTGCCCGAGGCCGGGGACTGCGGTCCGGCCGAGAAGCCGAAGTCACCCGACGACACGAGCACGGCCACACCGGGGTGGTTGCTGAAGTAGGTGTTGTCGAGCGACACCGTGTTGGTGGGCTCGTTGCCGCCGTAGCTGTTGCTGATGACTTGGGCACCCATCGTCGCGGCCCGGTTCACCGAGATGCCGAGGTTGACGAAGCTGTTGGATGTGGCCTCGACGAGCAGGATCTTGCACATCGGGCACGTGGCCGACGCCATCTCGACGTCGAGCGCGATCTCGCCCGCCCACCCGGCGTTGAACGGCGGCAGCGGCGATGTGGCGCCGTTCTGGTTCACCTTGGTGAAGAGGCAGGCGATGCCACCTCCCGTGCACAGGGGCAGGTTGAACTGGGTGCGATAGGCAAGGAGGTCACTCGCCGCGTTGGGGTTGTCGAACGCATCGACGATGGCCACCGTCTGGCCGTTCCAGGCGAAGGGCGTGCCCGCGGCGGGCAGGGCCGGGAGCTTGTAGGCCTGCTGCAGATCGATGGGGTTGTAGCCCTGAGGGCTGGTGGCGAGGGGGCGGACGCCGGCCTCGTCGCGCAGCACGCGCTGGGAGAAGCACGCGGCCTCGCCGGGCCCGGGGGCGCTGCACGACTGCTGGACCTGCAAGCCGACCCCGCCATCACCGGCCGAAGCACTGGCCACTGGCACGAAGCTCACGGCGATCGCTGCCGCCGCGGCGGCGAGCATCACCTTTGAAGACTTCCTCACGTTGCCCCTCCCCTTTTTCGATCGTCCACCATCGTGGCGCGATCCTTGACTGAAACAGATGTTGCAAGGTACCCGAGTCGCGGCAGCGCTGCTTCGCCGCTGATGGGCCAAACGGCCCGATGCCGACGGCGGCGCATCGGCGTCATGGGGGTCAGGTCACGGTGACCGTCGTGGAGCCGATGATCGCTCCCAGCGTCGCCTTCACCTTGGTCGACCCGACGGCCTTGGCCGTGACGACACCACCGGGACTGGTCACCGTCAGCACGCCGGTCGACCCTGACGACCAGGTCACCGAGCTGGTGAGGTTCTGCGTCGTGCCATCGGTGTAGGTGCCGATGGCCGTCATGGCCAGCGTGGTTCCCCTGGCCATGGAGGGCGTAGCCGGCGTGACGGCGATCGACACCAGCACCGCAGGGGTGACGGTGATGGCCGCTGTTGCCGACAGCGCACCGACGGTCGCCGTGACGGTGGCCGAGCCGACGGCAACAGCCGTGACCAGCCCCGAGCTGCTCACCGTCGCCGTCGCCGCAGCCGATGTCGACCAGGTCACCGAGACTGACTTAGTCGTGCCATCGGTGTAGGTGCCCGTAGCAGTCAGCTGCTTGGTCGTGCCCTTGGCCAGCGAGTTGCTGGCGGGGGTGACGGCGACGCCGGTCAGCTGCGCGGCCGTGACCGCGACGGTCGTCTGGCCGACGACGGTGCCAACGGTGGCCTTGACTGTCGTGGTCCCGACGACGAGCGCGGAGACCAGGCCGCTGCCCGTCACCGACAGGACGGTGGCCGAGTTGGACGTCCATGACGCCGACCCGGTGAGGTCGACGGTCGATCCATCGGTCAGGCTCCCGGTCGCCGTCAGCTGGATCGTGAGGCCCTTGGCCAGTGATGGCGCAGTGGGCGTGACGGCGATCGTGGCCAGGATCGGCGCGACGCCCGTCACCGTGGCGGTCCCCGAGACTGATCCCGAGCTGGCGGTGATCGTCGCCGACCCGAGTGCAGCGGCCGTCGCGGAGCCTCCGGGGCTCGTGACGGTGACCACGGTCGGTACCGACGAGATCCAAGTCGCGGTCGCCGTCAGCGACTGCGTGGAGCCATCGGTGTACGTGCCCGTGGCGGTCATCGACTGCGACGTGCCGATGGGCAGGGACACCGCAGCCGGCGTCACCGCGATCGACACCAGCGCCGCGGCCGTGACAGTCACGCTCACCGACCCGGATTGCCCACTCATCGTGGCGGTGACCGAGAGCGAGCCGGTCCCGATGGCCGACGCCAGCCCACCAGGGCTCGACACGGTCATCTTCGTGAGGCTGGTCGAGGTCCACGAGACCTGGGTGGTGATGTCCTGCATCGATCCGTCGGAGTAGGTGCCCACGGCGGTGAGCTGCTGGGAGACGCCCTTGGGGAGCGAGAGCGGAGCCGGCGTGACGACGATCGAGCTCAGCACGGCCGGAGTGACCGTGGCCGACCCTGTCCCGCTGACGCCGCCGAGGGTGGCGGTCATGGTGACCGTGCCCTCCGCTACCGCAGTGATCAGGCCACCCGGGCTCGTGACCGTCGCCAGGTTCGAGTCAGACGACACCCACGAGAGGCCCGTGGTGAGCTTCGCGGTCGTGCCGTCGGTGTACGTGCCCCTCGCCGTCAGCTGGCTCGTGGTTCCCTTCGGAACCGAGACTGGCGTGGGCGTCACTTGGATCGAAACGAGCGCCGCCACGGTCGCCGTCACCCATGCGGTGCCCGTGATCGCACCGAGCGTGGCCGTGACCGCTGTGGTCCCCGGCACCCCGGCCGTGCCGAGCCCACCCGGGCTGGTGATGGTCAGCACGGTCAGATGGGCCGACACCCACGACACCTGATCGGTGAGGTCCTGCGTCGAGCCATCGGAGTAGACGCCGGTGGCCGTGAGCTGGATGGTGGTTCCCTTGGGCTGGGTGCTGTTCGGGGGAGTGACCTGGATCGCCGTCAGCGAGGCTTGGGTGGCCGTCAGCGAGGTCGAGCCACTGATCGGGCCCATCGTCGCCGTGAGCGTGACCACACCGGGTGTGACCGCGGTGGCGAGGCCGCCGGGGCTGGTGACAGTCACCTTCGTGCTGTCACTCGACACCCACGAGACCGTGGCCGTGAGGTTCTGGGTGCTGCCGTCGGTGTACGCGCCGGTCGCGGTGAACTGGAGCGCGGCGCCCACAGCCAACGAGGGTGCCGTCGGGGTGACCTGCACCGACACCAACGCCGCGGCGGTGACCGTGAGGGTGGCGGTGCCCGAGAAGCCCCCGTAGGCGGCGGTGAGGTTCACAGAACCGAGGGCCAACGCCGTGACCAGCCCGCCCGGGCTCGTCACCGTCGCCCTCGCCGACGGTGACGCCGTCCAGCTGACCAGGGCCGTGAGGTCCTGGGTCGTGCCATCGGTGTAGATGCCGGTGGCCGTCCCCTGCAGCGTGGCGCCCTTTGGGAGCGAGGCAGAGGGGGGAGTGACCTGGATCGCCGCCAGCGCGGCCGCGCTGACCGTCACGACGGTGGACGCCGTGAAGCCGCCCACGACTGCGGTCATGCTGGCGCTACCCGGAACCACAGCCAAGACCAGGCCGCTCGGATCGATCGACGCCGAAGCGGGGTTCGACGATGACCACGCGGCTGACGCGCTCAGGTCGACGGTGGAGTTGTCGCTGTAGGTGCCGGTGGCAGTGAGCTGCACCGTCGCTCCCTTGGGAACCAAGGGCGTCGACGGTGTCAGCTGCACACCGGTGAGCACGGCAGCGGTGATGCTGATGGTGCTCTGGGCGGTGAAACCACCGAACGTGGCCTTGACCGGCGTCGAGCCGACGACCCTTGCCGTGACGAGGCCACCCGGGTTGGTCACCGACGCGGTGTTCGGCCAGTTCACCGTCCACGTGACCAGATCGGTGAGGTCGCGGGTCGACCCGTCGGAGTAGGCACCGGTCGCAGTGAGCTGCACGGTCGTGCCCTTGGGGATCGAGGCCGCCGGCGGGGTGACCTGCAACGACACGAGCGCCGCCGCGGTGACGGTGACGGTCGCCGAGGCGGAGAACGAGCCCGCCACGGCTGTGACCATTGCGGTACCGGCCCCTACCGCCGTGACCGTCCCCGTCGAGTCGACCGTGGCGACGGTCGGATCGGTCGACGACCACGCCGCCGTCGACGAGAGGTTCGCGGTCGAGCCGTCCGAGTAGGTACCCGTGGCGGTGAACGCTGTGGAGGTGCCGGCAGCCAGCGATGACGTGGGGGGCGTCACCAGCAGCCCCCCGAGGGTGGCCGCGCCGACGGTGACCGTCGTCGAGCCCGTGAGGTCACCGAACGTGGCCCGCACCGCCGTGGCGCCGACGCCCACGGCCGTCAGCACGCCGGCCGTGGCCGTGGCGACGGCGGTCGAGGCCGTCGACCAGGTCACTGAGCTCGTGA
>JBBRTJ010000027.1:0-34731 GCA_038244535.1 Acidimicrobiales bacterium
CGCTGCGGTGGTGGCGGGAGCGGGAGCGGTCGTCGCCGGCGGTGAGACCGTGGTGCCCGGCGCTGCGGTGGTGGCGGGCGCTGCGGTGGTGGCGGGCGCTGCGGTGGTGGCGGGAGCTGCGGTGGTGGCGGGCGCTGCGGTGGTGGCGGGCGCTGCGGTGGTGGCGGGCGCTGCGGTGGTCGCGGGCCCCGCAGTGGTCACCGGAGCGGCGGTGGTGACCGGAGCGGCGGTGGTCACGGGTGGGACGGTGATCCCCCCCGGGAGGGTGATCCCTGGCGACAACGTGGGCAGTGACGGACGGGCACCGCTGCCACAGGCGGCCAGGGCGACCCCGATCGACAGCGCGAGGGCAGCGGTGCTGACTCGCCGGGTCACTGGATGGATCACGGCGGTCACCGTACCTACCGGCCGTCGGCGGCAGGGATCATCACTGGAGCGGCGTGTCACCGCTCAGGCGGCCGTGACCGGCAGCAGCGGGGGGTGCTTCACCCCGAGTCGCTCGAACTGCTGCTCGGCCTCACGGTGCAGGGCCACGGCGTCAGGCCGGCGCCCGGAGGCCGCCAGCACGTCCGCGAGCGCGGCGGCCGTGAGGGCCACCTCGTAGGGCGCATCGACCAAACGGCCATCGTCGAGGCTCGCTTGCAGCGCGGCGACGGCCCCCTCGACGTCGCCCAGCTGGGCGCGGGCGCAGCCGACGACCCGGCCGATGAAGGCGCGCACCACCGGGATCTTCTCTCGCCGCAGCGCCGCCTCGACGGGCGCTGCGGCGGCCAGTGCTGCCTCGGGATCGTGGGCGAGCACGTGACGCTCGGCGAGACGGGCATCGGTCTCGATGACGAAGTTCTCGGCTCCGATCGCTGCGAACCCAGCGCGAGCGGTGGTGTAGCGCTGCACGGCTTCGTCGAGCCGGCCGCTGCGGGCCGCCACTCGGCCGAGGTTGCTCTCGGCGAGGGCGATGCCGACCGCGTAGTGGTACGAGCGCCACAGTGCGCGCGCCGACCGCAGGAGCTGCTCGGCATCGGCGGTGAACCCCTGATCGCTCAGGATCTCGGCGATGTTGTTGGCGGCGGTGGCCTGTTGCACCATGTCGCCTGCACGCTCGCAGGCGCTGCGGAAGCGGGCGTAGTAGTCGAGGGCCTGCTCCCACTCGCCGGCGTAGTACGCGGCCACCCCGAGGTTGTTGAGCGAGTTCGCCTGGCCCAGCTCGTCACCCATCATCTGGTACATGGGCAGGGCCAGCGTGCGGTAGCGAGCGCAGTCGGGGTCTCCGAGATCGGTGAGCGCCCAGTCGAGGAAGGAGAAGCTCCGGGCCAGGACGGTCACCTCCCCCATGCGAGCCGCCAGTGCGGCGGCGTCCTGGAGCGGCGCCACCGCGGCTCGCAGGCGGCCCTGGCGGAGACGGGCGACGCCGATCTGGTTGAGGAGCTCGGCCCGCAGCACCTCCCGGTCCCGAGGGTGGTCGATGGCGTCGAGCTGCGAGAAGCCCTTGGCGTACCAGCGCAGGGCGCTGGTGTAGCGGCCTTGGCGCTCACGCAGCTGCCCCTCTTTGCGGGACAGCCGGGCCAGTGCCAGCGGCTCATCGCGGTGGTGCTGGCGGGCCTCTTGGTAGGCCGCGGTGGCTCGCCCGTAGCGGCCTCCGAGCTCGGCGACGTCGCCGAGCTGCTCGGCCACCTCGGCGAGCTCAGCCGTGCTGGCTCCGATGGCCCGGCCGGCGACGAGCGCGTTGTCGAGGAAGCCGATGGCCTCGTTGGTGGCGGCGGCGCGCCGCGCCCTGCCGGCCGCGATGCGCGACCAGGACCATGACTCGGGCCACCGCTGCGCGGTGGCGTAGTGGGACGCCAAGGTCTCGGCCCGCTCGAGGGGATCGGCCAGCGACGCCGCGATGAGGTCGGCGGCGCGACCGTGCAGCGCGCGCCGGCGCCGGTATGGCAGGCCCTCGTAGGCCACCTCGCGCACGAGGTCGAGGTGGAAGCGAACGGTGTCCTGCTCGACCCCGAGGAAGTCGGACAGCTCCTGCACCGAGCCGGAGAGGCCAGGCCCGAGGTCGGCTACCCGCCCGAGGAGAGACGCCGGGAACCGAGGGCCGAGCACCGACGCGATGCGCAGGAGGTCACGGGCGATGGGATCGAGGATGTCGATGCGGGCCGCGATGGTGGCTTCGACGGTGGCGGGCAGGTCGTCGACGGACCGACCGGCCAGCGCGGCGTCGACCAACTCTCGGAGGAACAACGGGTTGCCGGCGCTGCGGCGAACTACCTCGCGGACGACGTCGGGTCCGAGGGCCTCGTCGGTGTCGAGGGCTTCGACCAGCTCGACGGCCTCAGCTTGTTCGAGTGGGCCGAGCTCGAGCTGCGTCGACCCCGCAGGGAGCTGGACCGGCGTGCCCTGGGGCCGGCGGGTCAGCACCGTCGACCACCCGATGTGGCGGAGCTCGTCGAGGGCGAACGCGAGCAGCTCGGCGCTGGCATCGTCGAGCCAGTGGGCGTCCTCGACCAACAGCAAGGCGGGTGCGGGCGTCGATCGCTGGAGGAGCTGGGTGAGCACCGCCGCCGTGCGGGAGCGTCGGAACGCGGGATCCAGGCGACCGGTCACGTCGGTGTCGGGGAGGTCGAGACCGACCACGAGGCCGACGAGTGGCGCGTACGGCACCAGTTCCTCGTCGATGCCGGCCAACGCCTGGGCGAGCGCGGTGCCGTTGACCTCGCCGACGTCGCCCAGGCCGAGGAGCCGCCGGATCGGAGGCACGAGGGCGCCATAGGGGATCGCAGTGGCGAACGCACTGGCTTCGACGCGCAGGATCCGGGCGCCCTCGCCGGCGTGCTCGAGGAGGTCGAGGACCAGGCGGCTCTTGCCGAGGCCGACGTCCCCCGTGAGCGAGACGACCGGCGCCGGCGTGGTGGTGGGGGCCAAGGTGCCGGCGAGCACGGCGCGCTCGGTGACGCGACCGACCAGCGCGCTGGCATGCGCACCCTGCTGACGGCGCCGTCCCGTGCCCATCGGCCCGACGATCGACGCCTGGATGGGCTGTGACTTGCCCTTCACCATGAACGGCTCGAGGCGCTCGAGCTGCACCTCGCGCTGGGTTCGCGCCACCACGGCCTCGGTGGCCACCACGGTGCCCAGCAGGGCCTTGCCCATCACCCGGGCGGCCAGGTTGGTGGCGTCGCCCATCACCGCATACGTGCGCCGGTGCCGGCCACCGACGTCGACCGCAAACGAGCGGCCGCGGTGCACGCCGATCTGGAGCGTGAGGGGCTGGTCGGCCTCGAGGAGGGACCGCATCGCCGAGAGCATCCGGTCCTCGTCGTCGTCGGCGGCGCGGGGTACCCCGGCCACGAACAGCAGCTTGCCGGCGTCCTTGTCGACGTCGGCGGCCAGGAAGGTCACGTCGTTGGCTTCGCACGCGGCCTGGGCCGCAGTCACGAGCGCATCGAGCCCGGCCACTGCTGCGGCCGTCTCGGTGGGGTCGGGGCTCGAGAGCCGCTCGTCGAGGCGCCCACCGAAGCGCAGGAACGTGAGCACTGCCTGACGGTGCTCACCGCCGCCGAGCCGGGCCGCCAGCAGCGTGCGCAGGGCGATCGGGACAGCGAGCTCGGGGTGGCCGATGGGACCGTCACGGAGGTCCGGCACGTCACTGACTGACAGCGGCCCCCCGGGGCGCAGCAGCGTGCCGCCGTCGCGGCTCGCACCGAGCAGGCGGGCGGGGAGGGCGGCGGCGAGGGCGTCGTCGATGAGGACCTCGCCCGCGTCAGCCGCGGTCTCGAGGCGCAGCGTCCGGGTGACGGTCGGACCGAGCACCAGGAGCTGGCGATGGGAGCGCCCGACCATGACCAGGTGGACCGGCCCTGAGGCGGCGCCCATCGACATGCCGAGCGAGATGAGGCCGGCCTCGTGGCGCATCCGGTGGTACGGGCGCAGGGCCTCGCGCAGCGCCCGGGCCGCGGCTGCGGCGCGGAGCTGGTGCCCGGGGCCGTCGAACAGCAGCAGCAGGGCATCGCCACCGAAGCTGAGGAGGTCGCCGCCGAGGCTGTTGGCAGCACCGAGCAGGCGGTCGAAGACCTCGTTCAGGATGTCGGTGAGCTGCTCGGCGCCCACCTTGCCCTGGCGGGCGAGGCGCTCGGACAGCGGTGTGAAGCCGGAGATGTCCGAAAAGACAAGGGTGCCGTCGACGACGCGGTGGGTCGTGTCTGGCTCGGTGGCCAACCACCGAGACTGCAACGCGCTGACGTAGGGGACCAGGTCGTCCGGACGGATCTCGATGAGCGCGTGGCCCGACGCGTCGCCCTCAAGCCCGATCAGTGGAGTGGCCGCCATCGCGTGCCCGAGCACGTCGTTGTTGTCGTCGGAGACCATCGCCGCAGAGTCTTGCGGGTCTGAGGTCCTCATGGCCCCTCGGTTCGCCTCGTCTCACCGCTCCGAGCTCCGGCGGGCCCGGTCCGCCTGGCGTTCGGTCCTCGGTGCGCTGAGACGCCGCGTTGCTACTGTGCGCACCGGGAATGGGCGAAGGGGGCAGCGCGGCTGTGAGATCCGGGCCGGGCATCGGGCGCACTCGGTGGTTTGGGCTCGCGTGCCACGATTCGGGCGCCGTTTCGTCATTCCCGGAAGCCGTGTGCGTCTGGAGCATTGATGCTGAACGAACGATCTGACGTGGTGTGGCCCGAGCCAGCGTGGAACGACACGGCCATGGCCTACCCCGACGGCGTGCTGCCGACGCTCATCAGCGCCGTCGCGGCCCGGGATCCCGAGCGTGTCGCCGTTCGCTACGGCGACCGTGCGCTCACCGCGGCTGAGCTCGAGATCGCGTCCAACCGCCTCGCCCACCACCTCGTGCATCTCGGCGTGGGTCCAGACGTGCTCGTGGCCGTCTGCCTCGATCGGAGCGAGCGGCTGCTGGTGACGCTCCTGGCGGTGCTGAAGGCAGGCGGGGCGTACGTCCCGCTCGACCCGACCTACCCCGCCGAGCGCATCGCACTGGTGCTGGAGGACGCAGCACCGGCGGTGCTCGTGACTGAGTCGCTCGTGGCCGGGGGGCTCCCCCCGTTCAGTGGACCGATCGTCATCATCGATCGCGACAACGCGGCCGTGGCGGCTCAGCCGGCCACCGCCCCGGCGATCGCCACCACCGCTGAGCACCTCGCCTACGTGATCTTCACCAGCGGCTCGACGGGGCGCCCGAAGGGCGTGCAGATCTCGCATCGCGCGCTGGTCAACTTCTTGGCGACCATGGCCATCGAGCCTGGGTTCGCGCCCGGTGAGGTGCTCGTGGCCGTCACCACGGTCTCGTTCGACATCGCCGGTCTCGAGCTGTACCTCCCGCTCGTGGTCGGCGGCACCGTGGTCATCGCCCCCCGAGCCACCACCACGGACCCAGCGGCTCTGGCCTCGTTGCTCGACACGAGCGGGGCCACCGTGTTGCAGGCCACCCCGGCGACGTGGCGCATGCTCGTCGACCACGGATGGGGTGGCCGCCCGGGCCTCCGGGCGTTCTGCGGGGGCGAGGCGCTGCCGCAGATGCTCGCCAAGGCGCTGATCGATCGCGTCGATGAGCTCTGGAACCTCTACGGGCCGACGGAGACCACGATCTGGTCGACGGTCAGCCGCATCGCCGACGCTGATGCCCCGCCGACCATCGGCCGGCCGATCGGCAACACCACCGTCTACATCACCGACGCCGAGCTGCGTCCCGTGCCCGTCGGCGAGGTCGGCGACCTCTACCTCGGTGGCCACGGCCTCGCCCGTGGGTACCACGGCCGGCCCGATCTCACGGCCGAGCGCTTCCTGCCGAGCCCGTTCCCCGACTCGCTCTCCGACCGGCTGTACGCAACCGGCGACGTGGCGCGCTTCCGTCCCGACGGCACCATCGACTACCTCGGGCGTTCGGACTTCCAGGTGAAGATCCGCGGCTTCCGGGTCGAGCTCGGCGAGGTCGAGGCTGCTCTCGAGCACCACCCCACGGTGGGGGCCGCCGTCGTCGTGGCCCGTGACGACGAGCTGGCCGGCGCCCACCTGGTCGGATACGTGGTCCCGAAGCCGGGGCAGCCGACCGACTCCGGCGAGCTGCGCCGTTACGTCCGCGACACCCTGCCCGCCTACATGGTGCCTTCGGTGGTCGTGCGCCTCGACTCGTTCCCGCTGACGCCGAACGGCAAGGTCGATCGCAAGGCGCTCCCCGAGCCGCCAGCAGTGCGCCCTGACATCGAGCACGAACGGGTGCTGCCCCGCACGGCGCTCGAAGACCAGCTCCGGGTGCTCTGGGAGGAGACGCTCGGCATCTCACCGATCGGGGTGACCGACGATGTCTTCGATCTCGGGGCAACGTCGATGGTGGTTGCTCGCCTCATCACCCGCGTCAGCGACGAGTTCGCCGCCGACCTGCCGCTCGCGCCGTTGTTCGAGGCCCCGACGATCGAGCAGCTCGCCGCCCTGATCGAGGCCGGCACCTCCGGTCGGCCCCGCTTCCAGTGCCTCGTGCCGATCCAGCCCAACGGTTCTCGCCCTCCGATCTTCTGCGTCCACGGCGGCACCGGCTCGATCCCGCACCTGAAGCCCCTGGCGCGCCGCCTCGCTCCGGCCGACCAGCCCTTCTACGGCATCCAAGCCAAGGGGCTGTACGGCGACGCCGGCCCTGACGGATCCGTCGAGGCGATGGCCACCTCGTACCTGATCGAGGTCCGCTCCGTGCAACCCCACGGCCCCTACCGGTTGGCCGGATACTGCTTCGGCGGGCTGGTCGCGTACGAGATGGCAGCCCAGCTGCTGGCCGCCGGCGAGCAGGTCGAGCTGCTCGCTGGGTTCAACGCAGTGAGCCCGTCGTACCTCGTCGAGCATGGCATGACGTGGTCTCGTCACTACGGCCAGAGCAATCCCAACCTTCCCGGCCTCGACGGGGTCGATGCCGGTGCCGTCCGCGGCCTCGATGAAGCCCCGGAGGACTGGTCCGACGACGCCCCCGATGAGGGTGAGCGCCCGGCCCGCCCCACCGTCGTCGGGTTCGTGACCCGCCCCGCGCGCCGAGCGCGCCGCATCTTGGGCATCCGCAAGCGGGCGTGGCAACGCGCTCACTGGATCGACTCGCGGGTGAAGGCCGGCCAGCCCGTCCCCGACAGCGAGCGGGAGCGGTTCTTCGTGGTGATGTGCAACGTGATCGAGCGGCGCTACCGGCCCGTGCCGCTGCCCGTGCCGATGCACGTCTACTGGGCCGAGGGTCTCTACGACGAGGCTTCCCTCGGCTGGTCCGGATTGGCGAGCAGCACGACGAGCGTCATGGTGCCCGGGTGGCACAAGACGCAGACCGACGCCGTGCTCGAGCCTGGCGTCGGCGTCATCGCCGACGACCTCATCCGTCTCGTCGATGACCTCGAACGCTCCCGGCTCCAAAGGAACCCTCTGTGAAGCTCCGCATCGTTGCCCCCCTTGCCGCGCTGGCCGTGCTGGGCACCTCGTTCGCCGTCGGCGGCGGTGTGGCCGGGGCGTCGTTCACCTTCATCCAGGTGAGCACGGACACGCTGACCAACACCGATGCACAGCACCAGACCCAGGTCGACCAGGACACCTTCGCATGGGGCTCGACGATCGTCTCGTCGTTCCAGGTCGGGCGGTTCGCCACCAAGGGGAGCGGCTCGTCGGTGATCGGGTTCTCGACGTCGACCGACGAGGGAGCGTCCTGGACCAGCGGCACCTTGCCAGGCGTGACCGTCTACGCGACCCCGCCGGGCACCCACGCGAGGGCCGTCGACCAGAGCGTCGCCTACGACTCCGTCCACGGCCAGTGGCTCATAGCGTCCCTTGGCATGGATCTCGTCGGTTCGAGCTACCAGGAGAAGGAGCTGGTCGTGCACCGCTCAGGCGATGGCCTGACGTGGAACGCACCCGTCTCGGTGATCTCGACGTACGTCCCGAACAAGAGCTGGGTCGTCTGTGACAACCAGCCGTCGAGCCCCTACCTCGGGCGCTGCTACATCGCTTTCACTCGCACCAACGACAACTCGGCGCTCGCTGTCGTCCACAGTGATGACGGCGGTCTCACGTGGTCACCCCTCGTCAAGACCCCGACGTCGGCCATGGGAGCCAACGCTCAGCCGATCGTCCAACCCGACGGCACGCTCGTGATCGTGGCCACCCTCAGCAACGAGACCCAAGTGCTGGCGTTCCGCTCGACCGACGGTGCATCGACGATCGCCGAGCCGGTCGTCGTCGCTTCGGTCACGGCGCACACGTTGGCCGGCGGGCTTCGGGGCAGGGACAAGCCGTCGGTCGACGTCGACGCGGCGGGGCGGGTCTACGCCGCCTGGCACGACTGCTCGGCTCGGATCGCCTGCTCGGCCAACGACCTGGTCTGGTCGTCGAGCCTCGACGGTCTCACCTGGACGGCCCCGGTCCGAGTGCCTCTCGACCTCACGACGAGCGCCGTTGACCGCTTCACCGCCGGACTCGCGGTCGAGCCCGGGACCAGTGGCGCCACCGCCCACGTCGCGCTGGTCCACTACTACCTGGCCAACGCCAACTGCACCGCGACCACGTGCAAGCTCTACGCCGGGTTCACCGAGAGCCTGAACGGGGGGGCAACGTGGTCGGCGTCGGTGCGGCTCAACAGCACCGCCATGAAGCCCACCTGGCTGCCCAAGACCAATCTCGGGCGGATGTTCACCGACTACAACTCCGTGTCGTTCTCGAACGGTCACGCCGTGGCCGTGATGGCGATGGCGACCGCTCCGCCCGCTCCCGGCCAGTTCGCCCAATCCATGTGGGGTGCGGTCTTCTCGTGAGCACTCGGGGCTGATGAACGATTGGGGCCTGCTCGGCCGCATCCTGCTCGCCGCCCTCCTTGGTTACGTGGTCGGTTGGGAGCGCCACATCCGCGGCCGTCCCGCCGGTGAACGCACGTTCGCCCTGCTCGCCCTGGGAGCGGCCGCGTTCACGGTCGCCGGCGTGTACTTGGCGCCGGCCGAAGCCGGTCGGGTGGTGGCCGGCGTCGCCACCGGCGTCGGGTTCATCGGTGCCGGGGTCGTGTTCCGCACGGGACCCGAGCACGTCCACGGCCTCACCACCGCGGCCGCGGTCTGGGCTGTCGTGGGCCTCGCGGTGCTGGCGGGCTTCGGTGCCTACGTCATCGCCATCGGTGGCACCGCGGCGGTGCTGTTCGTGCTCGAGTCGATCTACATCCCCGGGCTGCGCCAGCTCGACCCCGCCCGGTTCCGCCACCGCTTTCGCACCGACGAGTCCCCGCCGGGGCCCTGAGGACGGCGTCGTCGCTCGTTGGGCCACGACGTGAGGTCGGGAACGAGGGGGGCGATCGTGCGTTGCCTGGCGCAGCCGGCCCACACGCCCGCGCCGTAGGCGACGTCGTCGGCTACCCGTAGGCCGAGGTAGCGAACCGGGTCGAGCCGAGGTGGTTGCAGCTGCAACCACTCGACGAGCGGAGGCACGAGCACAGCGAGGGCCATGACCCGGCGGGCCCGGCGCGACATGACGGCGGCCACGAGGGCGAATGGCCACCACGTCCTGGTGATCGTGGCGGCGAGGAGGCGACCGGCGAAGAGGTGCCCGAGTCCGGCCAAGCGGCCGGCCTCCCGCAGCGGGTGGTCGAGGCCCCTGAGCTTGCGGGCCAGCAGCCCGGTCGTCATCGCGGCGACGCCCAAGCCGCCGGCGGGGGCTCCCGCGGCCGCCAGTCCCCAGGCCGCGGCACTCCATCCGCTGAGCCGCACCGGCGCCAGCGCCCCCGGGTGGCGGGCGGCGAGCGGTGCCGCCGACGAGCCATAGCTGAACCGCTGGTGGAGCCAGGCCGCCACGGTGGGTCGGGGCTCGTGGAGGATCACGACCGCCGGTTCGTAGCGCACCGTCCAGCCGGCCGCGTCGAGCCGCCACACCAGGTCGACGTCCTCGCCGTAACGCAGCGCCGGCGCAAAGCCGCCGGCCTCGTGGAGGGCGGCCGTCCGGGCGACAAGACAGGCCGCCGGGACGTAGGACACCCGGGTGCCGGCGCGCACGCGGCCCGGCACCGGGCCCAGGTCGAGCGGCGACCGGGAGGTCTCGTAGCGGGCCAGCGCACCTGGGCCGGGAGTGCTCAACACCCGGGGGGCGATGGCGGCGACGTCGTCGTCGCCGAAGTGGGGGAGCAGGAGATCGAGCCAGTCGTCGGGAAGCGCGACATCGGCGTCGACGAAGGCCACCAGGGGCGTCGTGACCCGCGCCAGCCCGTGGTCACGGGCCAGGCCGGGACCCCCGGCGGCCCCCCGTCGCACCAGCGTGACGGGGGCCGAGCCTTCGGGCGGCGCGACCAACAAGGGCGCGGACGAGCCGTCGTCGACCACGATGACGTGGGCCACGGGGCCGATCTGGGTCAGAAGGGCATCGATGTCCGTGCCGTGCACGGGGATCACCACCGTGACGTCGGCCGTGGTGAACGGTCCCTCGCCGGCAACGGCGACGGGGTGAAGCACGCCGGCATCGGTCAAGCGGCGGACCAAGCGGCTCACGGCGGAACCGTTGACGAGGGCGGCGGGGCCGGCGTCGGTCGTGCTCGCGGCGCCCGTCGTGCCCGTCGTCAGCGCATCGAAAGCGTTTGCCCCCGAGGCCGACAGACGCAGCAGGCGCAGCGGCGAGCCGCCGAGGAGCACCCGTCCCCCATCGAGGCGGCGCACGGAGCCGTCGATGCGCCAACGGTTCGGGGCGGCGTGCTTCGGGGTCATGGCCGTGCCGGCACCCCGGCCGAGAGCTCGTCGGCGGCGAGCGCGAGCTCGGTGACCCAGCGGCGCACGAGTTCGGCGCCCTGGTCGGCCGAGGCCAGCGTGGGATCGCCGAGCACCCCGGTGGCGGTGACCGCGGCGACACCGCCTTCGCGCAGCAGGGGGAGCAGTTCGCCGAGCGGTCGGAGGTCGCCGGGCGCGACGAGGGCCTGGCGGACCGCTCCCGGATCGAGGTGAAGGAGCAGCGACGTCTCGGTGCACCCGGCGTGGGCGTCGAGCCCGGGGCCGGCCGGCCACCACGACCGCACCCGGCGTCCTTCGGCTCGCAGTGTGGCCGCGGCCCGCCGGGCTGGCTCGGCGTTGCCACCGTGGCCGTGGACGAACAGCACGCCGGCGAAGGCGTCGGCAGAGCGCGCCAGCTCGACGAGCACCTGTTCGACAGCGGGCCCGCCAATCGAGAGGGTCCCGGTGAACGACGCGTGCTCGCCGCTGGAGGTCACCGCCAACGATGGCCCCACGAGCACTGTCGTCGGCCGCTCGGCGGCAAGTTGTTCGGTCAGAGCCGCCGCGATGCGAAGGTCGGTGTCGAGGGGCAGGTGCGGTCCGTGCTGCTCGGTGCTGCCTACGGCGACGACCAGGACTGCGCCCGGGGCAAGGGCGACGGCCTCGGGCCAGGTGAGATCGGCGAGCCGAGTCACCGCTCGCTCGGGGCCACCACGGCGGCGGGTGTCACGCCGTGCTCGGCGAGCACGGCAAGGATGCGGTCGGCGGCCTGAAGTGCCGGCAGGTGGACGACTTCGGCAGTGCGGACGGGGCCGCCGGCGGCGTGGGTGAGCGCGAGCACGCGGGCGAGGGCGTCAGCGCCGTGCGGGCCGGGCCGCGCTCGAGCCCGGGGCCGGTAGGGCCGGATGGTGGTCGCATGCTCGGTCGAGCTGGCAGCGGCCGCAGGGGCACGGCGCACGTCGATGGCTTCAGTCCTGGCCCTGAGCTCGTTCGGCAACGAGGCTCGTCGCAGCCGGGCCGTCGATCCTTCGACAGAGAGCACGGCCGGGGCCGCCACCGAGAGGCGCTCGCGGCGGCCACCATCGAGGCGGCGCACGACGGCCTGCTGGGTGGAGCCGACGGTGACGCCGACGAGGCCGAGCGCCTGGGCCACCCGGAGGTGGGCGGCCAGGAACGCGGGCACCGAGCCGGAGCCCCGGCGCATCGAGTAGTCGCCACACCACACGAACGCGGCGCCCGCCACCACCTCGGCCAGGAGCATGGCGACGGTGGCGCTCGGGAGGTCGGCGGGCGCGTCGACCCGGATGGCTCGGGTGGCACCACACGCCACTGCATGGCGCAGGGCATCGTCGGCCCCACTGGGTCCGACGGTCACGGCGATGACCTCGGCCCCGGTGGCGGCCGCGGTCCGCAGCGCACACTCGAGTGCGGCTTGGTCGGCCGCGCTCATCCGCGACGAGCGGGCATCTTCGAGCGTGGTGCCGGTCAAGGGGTCGACCTCGGGGCGCTGATCGGACCACGTGAGGCAGGCCGCGACCATCGGGCGTGAAGTGGTGACGGTCATGGCCGGCTCACGTCCGGCGGAACACGACGCCGTACCCACCCTCGGGGTAGGTCCACGTGATCGCGCCCTCCGTGTCGCACACGAGGTAGCAGGTGCCGCACTCGAAGCACTGCTCGTAGTTGAACAAGATGCCGCCGTCGGCCGTGGGCACGAACAGGTTGGCGGGGCAGGCGACCAGGCAGGCCTTGGTGCTGCAACCGCGACAGGCGTCGCCATCGACGGTGATGTGCGCCTCGTGGTGGATGCGGAAGTCGACCGTTGCCATCCGGTCCTCGAAGGACCGCTCGGGCCAGGCCGTAGCGGTGCGCGTGGCGATCCGATCCGTCCCGCTCATCCGAAGCTCCTCGCGCCGATCCAGGCGTCGTGGGCCAGGTCGCGCAAGCGCACGCCAGCGCGCTTCACCTCGACTGCGGCAATGCGGCGCAGACCGGGCTTGGGTGCGGGGTTGTCGACGTGGAACATGTGCTCGACGATGTTGCAGATCATGGCGGGGTACTGGCGTTGGACGCGTTCGGACAGCACCAGGTGGGGGGCATCGCGCAGCTTTCGGTGGTCGTTGAGCACGAAGCCCGCTTCGAGCCGTTGGCGGTAGCCCGCCAGCCCAGCCGCGCTGGTGTCGTTGCGTCGCAACGCCTCGGCCGCCGCCTGGCCTGCGGCCATCCCACTGCCGAGTGCGAAGTTGACGCCTTCCAACCAGATCCCGGCGGCCAGGCACAGCGCGGCGGCGTCGCCGGCCACGAGCAGCCCGTCGCCGACGAGCTTCGGGATCATCCGGTAGCCGCCTTCGGGGATCAGGTGGGCGCTGTACTCCTTCAGTTCGCCGCCCTCGACCAACGGGGCGATGGCGGGGTGGGCCTTCATCGCCGCGATGATCGCCTCGGGGCGGAGCTGCTGCGCGGCGAGCGCCGGGAGCTTCAGCACCGCCCCGACGGCCACCGTGTCGAGGTTCGTGTAGAGGAAGCCCCCGCCGGGGACCCCCTGGGTGCAGCCGAGGATCTCGAAGTCGGCGCCTTCGATGCCGCGCAGCGCGAAGCGCTCGTCGATGACGTCCTTGGGGAGCGCCAGCGTCTCTTTGACCCCGAGCGTGTAGTTGGCCGGATCGGGCTTGCCGGCGAGGCCCGCCTCCTTGGCCAGGAACGAGTTGACGCCGTCGCAGGCGATGACGAGGTGGGCGCTCAGGTCGCCATCAGGGCGGTCGGTGCGAACGCCGACCACTCGGCCGTTGCCGTCGCGCAGCAGGCCGGTGACGGTCGTGGCGCACAGCACCGTGGCACCGGCCGCCTCGGCTTTGCCCGCCAGCCACTGGTCGATGTCGGGGCGGTAGGCGGTGGCGCCGTTGTAGGGCGCCTCCCCCCAGGCTTGCGTGCGGTAGTCGACGGTGAGCGCCTGGGTGTCGGTCGTGATCATGGTGGCGCGCCGCGTGACCCAGCGTTGGATGGGGATCTCGTCCCACCAGCCGGGCAGGAGCAGGTCCAGCACGCGTGGGTAGATCACCCCGCCGTACATGTTCTTGGCCCCCGGAAACGGGCCGCGCTCGACGAGCAGCACGGAGTGCCCGGCTCGTGCCAGCACCAGCGCAGCGGCCGATCCCGCAGGGCCGGCGCCCACCACGATGACGTCGACGTCAGGCAACGGCCACCCCCAACCGCTCCGCCAGCGCCTCGAGCACCGCGTTGGCGTCGGCCACCACGGCCAGGTCGGCCATCGCCATCATCGGGCACGCTGGATCGGTGTTGACGCTGATGACGAGGTCGGGCTGCCCCAATCCGCTTGTGTGCTGCACGGCTCCGCTGATGCCGAAGGCCAGGTACACCCGGGGATCGACGACGACGCCGGTGGTGCCGATCTGGCGTTCGTGGCTGACCCAGTGTCGGTCGGTGATCACGCGGGTGGCGCCCATCGAGGCCGACAACGCCCGACCGACAGCCCGGAGCTGGACGAAGCGGTCGGCCGAGTCGAGTCCGCCGCCGCCACCGACGATCCGTCCGGCTTCGGCCAGGTCCATCGTGGTCACGTCGGGCGGATCGATCGCCACGATCGTTGCATCTGCAACATCTGGTGTTGGTTGGAGATGCAACGAACTGATCGTCAGCTCCTGGTCCAAGCGCACATCGACCCCTCGCACCCCTGCCTGCAAGGTCGCCACGAACGGGCCGTCGACCGTCGTCGTCTCGATGACGAGGCCTCCGTGGCGGGTCAGCGCGGCGCCGTGGGCCTCGACCTCGACGGCACCGGCCAGGAGAGGGCGCCCGAGCGCATGAGCGAGGTGGGGCGCCAGGTCGCGGCCGTCGGGGCTGGCCGGCAGCACGATCACCCGTTCGTTGCGCAGCACGTCGGCCAGGGGTGCCGCCCATGCCCCGGGGGCGAAGCCGGGGGTGTCCCACACCCTGACGGGCTCGGCCGAGGCGGCGATCCCCAGCAGCTCCTTGGCCGCGGCCTCGGCCCCGTCGCCGACGAGCAGTGCCCGGCCGCCTGCTTCAGCGACGGCCTCGGCCCCGCCGGCGGGCAGCCGGCCCTCGCGCACGGGCACCACGGCGATCACAGCGACGACCCTGCGCGCTCGCCGTCGACCACGGCGGCGTGGGCTCGGCGGGGCGCCACGCAGTCACCGACCCGCTCGACGCTGACGCCCCGGGCCACCAGGTCGTGGTAGAGCCACTCGACCGGTGATGGCGGCAGTGCCAGCACGACCCAGTCGGGGGTGCGCTCCTCGTTGCGGCCGGTCGGGTGGTGGAGCAGCGTGAGCGTCCGGCCCGCCAGCCCCATCGGCACCAGATCGGTCGATTGCACGATGCCCTTGGCCATGGCCCGCATCCACCACGTCTCCATGTCGAGGGTGATGCCGAGGTCCTGGCCGACGACCATGCCCGGGGTGACGATCTCGACGTCGCACCCTCGATCGGCCAGGAGCTCGGCCACCGATGTGGCGTGGTGGAAGCCGATCTCGTCGACGAGCACCACGGCCCCGAAGGGCTCCTTGGACCCGTCGAGGACCTCGCGCACGTCGGCCACCTGATCGGCTTCGGCCGGGATCCACCACGGGCGGGTCGGCTCGGCGCCCGTGGCCACGATCACGTGATCGGGCCGGCGTTCGTCGATGAGGCCGGGCCACACCCCGACGCCGTACTCGATGGTGACGCCGACGCGCTGGCACTCGGTGAGCTGGTTGCGCACGATGTCGCCGAGCTCGGCCCGGTTCGGCACTGACGCCGCGAGGCGCACCTGCCCGCCCGCCTGGGCCTGCTGTTCGCAGACCGTGACCCGATGTCCGTTGCGAGCGGCGGCGATGGCGGCCTGCAGGCCAGCTGGCCCCGCCCCGACGACGAGGACGTCCTTGGGCTTGGTCGTGACGTGCACGTGCCCGCTCGTGGCCCACTCGTGCTCGCGACCGGTGCGGGGGTTCTCGATGCAGCCCAACCAGCGGTTGAGGCCCATGCGCCCGACGCACTCCTGGTTGCAGCTCAGGCATAAGCGGATCTCGTCGGTGGCTCCGGCGCGGGCCTTGGCGGTGAAGTCGGGATCGGCGATCTGTCCCCGCACCACGCCGACGAGGTCGCAGTGACCTTCGGCCAGGGCTCGTTCGGCCTGCAGCGGGTCCTTGAAGCGGCCCACGCCGACGACGGGGAGGTCGACGGCTTTGCGGATCGCGCTCGGGATGAACAGGGCGTATCCGGGCGGGATGTGCATGGACGCCTCGATCATGAACAGGCTGGCGGTGGCCACCCCGATCGAGGTGTTGATGTAGTCGACGTGCCCAGAGGCTTCGACGAGCTGGGCGACAGCCACCGCCTCGTCGATGGTCGTGCCGCCCTCGATCAGTTCGTCGCCGCACAGCCGCACGCCGAGGGCGAGCCCTCCACCGATGGTTCGCCGCACGGCAGCCACGATCTCGAGCAGCAGCCGCGCCCGGTTGACGAGGTCACCGCCGTAGCCATCGGTGCGGCGGTTGGTGGCAGGCGACAGGAAGCCCCGCACGATCGATGAGTGGCTGCACTGCAGCTCGATCCCGTCGAAGCCGCCTTCGGCGCAGTGCTCGGCCACCCTGGCGTAGCCAGCCACGATCTCGGCGATCTCGGACTCGTCGATGGCTTTGGGCACCTCGCGGAACAATGGATCGGCGACTGCCGACGGCGCCCACACCGGCAGACGGCTGTACATCGACGAGGCCTGGCCGCCGTTGTGGTTGATCTGGGCGAAGATCGGCACCCGGTGGCGATGGACGGCTGCCGTGATGCGGCGGTAGCCGGGGATGACGTCGCGATGGAACCCGTGGATCAGCTTCTCGTAGGGCCAGTCCGTCGGGTGGGTCGAGTGCTCCTCGGTGATGATGAGCCCGGTCCCACCCGCGGCCCTGGCCTCGTAGTAGGCCGCGTGCTGCTCAGTCGGCTTGCCACCGGCGGCGTAGTTGGTGAGGTGCGCGCTGAACACGATGCGGTTGCGGACCGTGACGGGACCGAGCTGGAGCGGTGACCAGAGGTAGCGGTAGGCCATGGCATGCAGGAGGCTACGTTGGCGGCGCGGCGGGCGAGACGTCCAGCCGGTTCTCCCGTAGTGATGCGGCCACGACAGACGGCCGTGGCCGTGCATGGGACACTCTGAGCAGAACAGCGAATGATCGGCGTGAGGGGAACAGCGATGGGACAGTGGAGCAAGCGGTGCGCAGCAGCATTGGCGGCGGTGCTGGTAGCGGCCACGGTGCCGGTGCTCGCGCTGGCAACACCGGCCGTTGCCGACCCGGCCCCGTCAGCGCCCTCGACACCCACCTTGTCGCCGACCGTCGGCGTCGCCACCGCCCTCGCCCGGCCCGGTGCAGTCGCCGCCTCGATCGCGGTGGCCGGTTCGCTCCAGTGCGGCCTGCGTGCCGACCGTACGATCGCCTGCTTCGGCACCGACCAGGCCCCGGGTGCCAGTGGTGCTCCGAGCCGTCTCGCGGTCCCGCCGGGGGCCTTCCAGCAGGTCACCGTCGGCCGTGCCCATGGCTGCGCGCTCGATGCCGTCGGTACCGTCACGTGCTGGGGCGACAACGCTCTGGGCCAGGCGACCCCCCCGGCCGGAGCCTTCGCGTCGGTCGTTGCCGCCGACGAAGGCGACTTCACCTGTGGGGTGCGTCCAAACGGGACCGTGCAGTGCTGGGGCGACAACAGCCACCAGGTGCAGACCCCGCCGGCCTCCACGTCGTTCGTGAGCATCACGGCCGGACCCGAGGCCGTGTGCGGCATCACCGTGAGCGCCTCGATCAAGTGCTGGGGTGACAACACCTACAACGAGGTGAGCGGCGCGCCGACCACCGGCTCGTTCACGCAGATCGACGGCACCACCACGATGTGCGCGCTCAGCGTCTCGGGCACCGCGCTTTGTTGGGGTCGCAACGACACGAACCAGGCCAAGGTGCCCGCCACGGCCCGCCTTCGCAGCGTTCACGCAGGGGGCACCACCTCGTGCGCTGTGCGCGAGAAGGGGACCCTCCTGTGCTGGGGCAAGGTCACCATCGCGCCGCCGGCCACCGGTCGTTACGTCGCCATGGACTCCTCGGTCGACGCCTTCTGCGCAGTGCGCGAAGACGGCCAGCTCGTGTGCTTCGGCGACTCGAGCGCACTCCAGATCTTCCCGAACGACGGCCGCAGCTACCTTCAGTCCGCAGTCGCAGCGGGCGGCAACACGACCTGCGTCGTGCGCTCCACTGGATCCCTCGCCTGCTTCGGCGCTCTCGCGGCCGTCGTGCCCACGTCGTTCCCCAGCGGCTCGCCGTCGTTCCAACAGGTCACCGTCGGCGGCGCGTTCATCTGTGCGTTGCGCACCGATGCCACCGTCGGCTGCTGGGGGACCATCGCCAAGGCGCCCTCCGGGAGCTTCACCAGCCTGAGCGCTGGTAACAACCACGCGTGCGCGGTGTCCGTCACGGGCGTCCCGGCGTGCTGGGGCGGCAACAGCAAGGGTCAGGCCCGACCCCCCGTAGGGCTCGTGGTGCGCAGCGTCTCGGCCGGAGCAAACTTCAGCTGCGCCGTCAATGCCAACCTCACGGTTGCCTCCACCGTGACCTGCTGGGGTGACGCCAGCCAGGGCCGCACCAACACCGCTCAGCTCGGCGCCACGCCGGTAGCGATCACGACCGGCACCACGTTCGCCTGTGGCCTCTCGGCCACCGACGCTCCCGGTCGCCCTGCCGGCTCGGTGAGCTGCAACGGCACCATCGCCAGTGGCGGCACCCAGCCGCCGGGCACCTACGTCGGCCTCGAGGCCAGCTCGAGCAGCGGGGTGCTGTGCCTCGTGACCACCGGTGCCTCCGTCGAGTGCAGGGGCCTCACGGTGCCGTCCACCTACGGTCCGAGCGGCACGCCCGTGCTCGCCGTTGCTGTCGGCTACGCCCACGCCTGCGTCCTGCTCGTCGGCGGGACGATCGACTGCTTCGGCGCCGGTGCGGCAGGCCAGCTCCCCGTGCCGCTGGCCATCGCCAACACGACGCCGCCCACCGCGGTGGCGGGGCAGCCCTACCTCTTCGACCCGCAGGCCAACCAGCGCTTCGGGCAGTTCTCGTTGTCAGCGGGCACGTTGCCGCCGGGGTTGACGCTCGACCCGGTGACGGGCGTCATCTCGGGCACGCCGGGTGCCGCCCCGGCCAGCGGCAGCAGCCGCTACGACCTCACCCTGCAGGGGACCAACGGCGTTGTGGGGGTCCCGCTGTCGGTGCCTTTGCGCATCCAGCTCGTCTCCGGCGCGGCCGACTTCGACTCGGCCAGCGCCACGCCTCCCTCGGTCGCTGGTCCGGGCGGAGCAGTCGATGGCAACGTGGACATCAACCTCGAAGCAGTAGGCGCCCCCGCCTTCCTCATCTCGGCCGGCGTGACCCAGGCCGCTCCGCTGCGCTCGTCACCCCTGCGGTCGTCGCCGTTGCGGTCGTCGCCGTTGCGGTCGTCGCCGTTGCGGTCATCGCCCCTGCGCTCGTCGCCGTTGCGCTCGTCGTTCATGGGCCCCGTGCTCCTGTCGGCCGCACCGCTGCGCAGCTCGTCCTGGTCGACGGTGCTGGCCGGGACGCCCTTTGCCAACGTGCCTGAGACCGCGGTCACGCTGCAGCAGGTGTTCGCTTACGACAGCGGGCCGAACGGGCCCATCCCCGGTCTCAACAGCATCACCCTCGATGACGTCGACCTCAACGCCACGCCGCTGCGCAGCAGCTCGGTGACCGCGGTGCTGCTGTGGAACGTGCCGCTCAGCAGCCTCCCCGACCCAGGCCCCACCACCACCTGGTGCCAGGCCTACGGGTCGTTGTTCGGGGGGAGCTGCTCGGCCGTGCTGGCCGCGTCGTTGCTCGACCTCGAGCAGAAGGGCGCCGACCTCACCGGCTACCTGGCGAACCCGCTGTCGCTCAAGGGCCTCGACCTCAGCCGTTCGCCGCTCGGCCTCGCCGCCCTCGGCACGGTCGACCTGACGCTCACGCCGTTCGGCGGGGTCGCCACGGCCGAGGTCGCCGCCGCCGCGCCCCGGCTCCTCGCCTGCCCCGCCGCCGGGTGTGCCGCCACCTTGGGCCAGGCCCAGGTGCTCGGTCAGGTGGCGTCATCGGCCACCCTCGGCGACCTCGTCGCCCTCGTAGGTGCCGGTCTTTCGGCCCCTCCCGACATCACCGTCGCCGAGGTGCTCCTCGGCCTGCTCGCTCCCGAGGAGCGCCCGATCAACTCGGCCTCGCTCGACGACATCATCAGCTCGTCGCCGTCCGATCCGGCCAACGTGGCCTCGTACTCGCTCAACCTCGTGCTGTCGTGCCAGGCCCCCAGCGCGGTGCCCGCCGTGTTCGTCGCTGGCGGCGTCGACCCGGCGACCGCCCCGGCTACCAACGCCACGTACCGCCCCGTACCGGGATCGTTCACCCTGGCCATCGGAAGCGGTGCGCCCGGCGTCATCGGCGACCCGGTTGCCTCGCCGCGCACGATCGGGTCGCTCGCGCTCCAGCAGATCCCGACGAGCGCGTTCGGTGCGCTCTGCCAGACGGCCAGCCTCGTCTCGGTGCCCGTCACGATCACCGGCACGTTCTTCGTGCTCGGCCAGGCCGGAGCGCCCAACGACAAGGGCCCGACCTGGGTCGTCGACAGCGTCACGGGCTCGGCGTCCACGCTGAGCGTCGCCGGCCCCGCCGTGGTCGACGGTCGGGCCAAGAGCGGCACGCCCGCCGCCACTCCCATCGTCCTCGACCACCTCTACACCGGCTTCGTCACCGACCCGTCCAAGCCCGACCTGTGGCGCCTCCCCGTGCCGCCTAAGGGGGCGACGCTGCAGGTGTTCGTCTCCAACGTGCCGGCCGACTTCGACCTGACGATCTATGGCCCTCCGGGCACCTCCGGTACGGGCGATCCCGAGGCCGGCGCGGCGCCGCTGCGCAGCTCGCCCCTGCGGTCGTCGCCGCTGCGGTCCAGCCCGCTGCGCAGCTCGGCCACCGGTGACGCCTCATCCGATCCGACCTCGGCCACCCCTGGGCAGCCGACGGCCACCAACGACCAGCTGAGGATCGCCGGTCTTCCGGTGCGGTCCACCAGCATCAACCGCGCCACGCTCCCCGAGTCGGCCGGGCTCATCGTGCGTGACGAGGACGTCGCCTCCGGTGGGTCGTTCCTGATCCAGGTCGCCGGGTTCAACGGCGCCAACAGCACCAAGCCTTACGCCCTGCGGGCCCACGTGGTCATGGCTCCGGCGGCCCTGCCCTGCGTCGTGCGCAACTACCGCCTCGACGACGGATCCCCGGCCACGGTGACCCTGCCCGCCGCCGCCTCCATCGATCCGGCCGCCCAAACCCTCGTGCTCGTGAACGAGCACCGGACGCGCAGCATCTACGGCGTGGCCGCCACCTCGCCGGTCATGGCTGCCGCCGTGGCCTACGCCGCCCGCGCCGAGGTCAAGGGCGTGGTCATCCCGGTCGATCAGGACGCTTCGGTGCAGGCTGCCTACGACGCCTGGGACACCGACAGCTGCTCGGTGGCGGGCGCCAACGGCGTCGTGCGCGCCATCAACGGCCTCGTCGACAGCCTGCGGGGCTCCCTCACGGACCTTCGTCACCTGGTCATCGTCGGCAACGACGAGGTCATCCCGCAGGGCCGGGTGGCCGACCTCGTCGACGTCGAGAACCAGCAGTCCTACACCGACTCGGTGCGCTTCCAAGGCAAGGACAACCCGATCTCGTCGGCCTTCCGCCAGGGCTTCCTGCTGAGCGACGACCCCTACGGCGCCTTCACGCCCGAGGCGTTCCTCGGCGGCCAGCTCTACGTGCCCGATGTCGCCCTGGGCCGCCTTGTCGAGACGCCCCAGGAGATCCTCGACACCTTCAACCGCTACAGCGGCCATGCCGGCGCCCTGGCCCCGAGCACCGCGTACGTGGCCGGCTACGACTTCCTCTCCGATGGCGCCCAGGCCGTCAGCGCCGCGCTGGTGGCGCCCTCGACCATCCCCGGCTCCGGCCTGCCCGGCCAGGCTCGTTCGGGTTCGTCGGCCATCAACGAGACCTGGACCGCCGCCGACGCCACGGCCGGGCTCCTGCCCGGTGGCAACGGTCGTGATCGCTACGGCTCGGTCAACGCCCACTACAACCACTACCAGGCGCTTCCCGCCGCCACCTTCAACGGCGCGGTCCCCGACCTGTTCGGCGTCGCCGACCTCGGCACGTCGGTGGCCGGCGACCCGAACCCCACGCTGCTCGGCAGCATCTTGTTCACCATGGGCTGCGAGGCCGGCCTCAACGTCCCCGACGTGCTCGTCGCCGCGCCGAGCGCGAGCGACGCCACCAAGGTCCGCGACTGGGCGCAGGGCATCAGCCGGCTCGGCGGCACGTTTGCCGGCAACACCGGCTACGGCTACGGCGACACCGCCGGGGTGGCCTACTCCGAGCGACTCATGAGCTACTACGCCACGAACCTCGGCAGCGGCTCGATGAGCGCCGGCCAGGCGATGCTCTACGCCAAGCAGCAGATGGCCGGCGAACCCCAGCCCTTCAACGTCTATGACGCCAAGGCGCTGATGGAGGCGACCTTCTACGGGCTGCCGACCTACACCGTCGGGACGTCGGGGGTCATCGCCCCCGGTGCGCTCCCGACCGTTCAGAACGTGGTGCCGCCCACCGATCCTGGTCTGGTCCTGCGCAGCACCCCGGTGCCGCTCACACCGGCCAGCACCCCCGTCACCGATCCTCGCGGCACCCGCTGGACGGGCCCCGGAGGCCAGCAGGTCATCCAGCCCTTCCAGCCCGCCCAGCCGGCCGAGACCCTCGACGTCACCCCGGGCGATGGGCTCCAGGTGCACGGTTACCTCGTCGACCACCTCGAGTCGACCGACATCGTCCCCGTCGATCCGGTCATCACGCGGCCGACGGTCGACCTGGCCGCCAACGAGCCCGAGCCCGCCTTTGCCGGCGTCTTCCCCTCGACCATCCAGACCGTCTCGACAGTGCGCAGCGCCCAGGGCCTGCGCACCAAGCTGCAGCTCGTCACGGGCCAGTTCTTCGCCCAGCCCGAGGTCAACGGGGGCACGCCGACCCAGCTCCTCTGGACCTCCATCGGTGGGCGGGCCTACCGCTCGAACAGCAACGACTGGACGGCGCCGACCATCACCCAGGTCACCGCGCTGAACGCGGCTGGTGCGATCACCTTCGATGCCGTGTCGCCCGACAGCGACGTCATGGCCGGCTCGGTGCTGTGGCGGACCAACCTGGGCGAGTCGGTGTGGCACACCACCTCGTTGTCGCCTGCGGGCGGAGGGCGGCTCACCGGTTCGGCCACCCTGCCGGTCGGAGCGGCCCAGGTCACCCAGTTCCGCGTCGAGGTCGTGGACACCTCGGGCAACGTCTCGAGCACCACCAACAAGGGCCTCGGCTACCAGTCGGCTGCCGCGCCGGCTGTTCCGCCCACCGCCGTCGCTCCCGCCTACGGGGGCGGCGCCGCCGTCACCCCGGCTCAGCCGGTCGTGGGCCAGGTCGCCTCGGCGCTGTCCGGCGTGTGGTCCGGCGTGCCGGCCCCGTCGTTGTCGTTCCAGTGGACCTGCGGCGGTGGAACGTGCACCGGCACGTCCGACCAGTCGTCGTACACCCCGACCGGGGCCGAGCTCGGCAAGGCGCTGGCCGTGTCCATCACGGCCACCAACGGCGTCGGTACGCCGGTCACGATCGCCACCGGGCCGAGCGTCGCAGTGGCGGGGCTCGCTCCCACCAACGCCGTGCGGCCCTCGCACGCCGCTTCGGTCCGCCTCGGTGAGACGCTCACCGCTGACCCTGGCGTGTGGGACGGCTTCCCGGTGCCGGGCCCGGCGAACTTCACGTTCGCCTGGTCCTGCGACAACGGTGCCGGTGGCACCAACTGCGCCGGTCCGGCCACGGGGTCGACCTACCTTCCCACGGGTTCCGATCTCGGCCGCCGCGTCTCGGTGGCTGTCACCGCGACCACGTCGGCGGGGGCGACCACGGTCAGCTCGCTGGCCACCACGCCCGTGCGGCCCCCTGCTCCGGTGGCGCCTGTTCTCGTCACCGCCCCGGCACTGGCCGCCAACGCCCCGGTGGGCACGGCGCTCACCGTCACCGACGGGACCTGGACCTCGAACCCGCCGGCCACCTTCACCTACCAGTGGCAGCGCTGCACCTCGGGCACCTGCGCCGACCTCGTCGGCCAGACGACGAACAGCTACACGCCGGTGGCCGGTGATCTCGGCTCGACGCTGAAGGTCATCGTCACGGCCACCAACGCGGCCGGCACGCTCAGCGCCCCGTCGAACGCCTCGACGGTGGTCGGCGTGGCCCCGACCGTGATCTCGCCGCCCACCATCTCTGGCTCACCCCGAGTGGGCTCAGCCCTGGTGGCTGCCGCTGGCTCGTGGGCCGGTGTTCCCGCTCCGACCTTCACCTACCAGTGGCAGTGTGGTCCGATCGCTCCGTACACCTGTGCCGGCAGCGGTGCCGCCACGCCGACCTTCACGCCGGGCATCGGGGACTACGGCAAGGCCGTGCGGGTCCAGGTGACGGCTACCAACGGCTGGTCTCCTGCCGGAGTCGCCCTGTCGGCTGACACCGGTCCCGTGCTGCTCCCGGCCGGGTCGGTCGACGTCGCCTCGGTGGGCGTCAGCGGTGGCGTCACCTACGCCAACACCGACCAGCCGCTCACCAGTGGCTCGTTCCGGGTCACGATGAACACCGACGGGACCGTCCGCTCCGTCCTCGGATTCGGGACAATGCCGTCCACAGTTCCGGGAAGCTCGGCCACCCTCAGCGTCAACGTGGCTCGCATCGGCAGCACCTACTGGGGTGTCGTCACCCTGGTCGACACCGCTGCCGGTGTGTCCCTCTTCTCGCCAGTGCTGTCGAGCCAGGTGACCGCCATCGACCCCAACGGGGCCACGGGCAGCGTCACCTGGGCGCCTGCGGGCAAGCCGTCGACCACGATCACCTGGACCATCATCGACAACAACGGCGCCGCTCCGGGGGCGCCGGCAGCCCGATTCGGCGAACGGGTGGTGACCTACGCCCAGCACGCGTCGGGTCAGGTGGCCGCGACGGTCCCCGGGGCAGCGCCCGCTTCCGGGGTAGCGATTGCCGCCTGGGGTGGTGGGGGTCGGGCCAAGGTGATGGCCTGACGGCCATCACCTTCGCGAGCGGGAAGTGGCAAGCGTGAGCGCGCCAACTGCACTCTGGCTCGCCACTTCGGCGCCACCGTCCACTCGAACGGCCCGAGGCCCCAGCGGCGCGGGGCGATCGGACCGGGGCAACAGGCCGTCAGAGCGGTCGGCTCGTCGTGGTCCGGTCAGTCGAGACCGGAGGGCCGGCTGGGGGCCTCGCCGAACGAGCGAGCACCGTCGCCCTCCTCGGCCACGAAGGCCTCGGCCGCCGGTGTGGGGTGAAGCTCGTCGAAGCTGTCGAGGTCGCGCAGCGGCCTGAAGGAGAACCAGTAGGCGGCGGCCACGACGAGGGTGAGGATGCCCCCGGACACGACGGCACCGGTGGTGCCGATGAGCTGACCGGCTACCCCGGACTCGAACGCACCGAGTTCGTTCGACGCGCCGATGAAGACGTTCTCGGCGGCCATCACCCGGCCCCGCACGTCGTCGGGCGTGGCGAGCGGGACCAGCGTGGCCCTGATGTAGACGCTGATCATGTCGGCCGCGCTGAGGGTGGCAATGGCCAGGAAGGCCACGATGAACAACGTCGTGAGGCCGAGCGCGATGGTCGCCAGCCCGAACACTGCGACCGAGATCAGCAGGGTCCGTCCCACGCGGTGCACGACCGGCTTGCGGGCCAGGACGATGGCCATGATCGTGGCGCCGATGCCTCCCGCGGCCCGAAGCACGCCGAGCCCGACGGCGCCGACGCCGAGGCGCTCGTCGGCGATTGCGGGCAGGAGCGCGACGGCTCCGCCGAACAGCACCGCGAACAGGTCGAGCGAGATGGCGCCGAGCAGGATCGGGGTACGCCGGATGAACTTCAAGCCGTCCATCGCTCCCGACAGCCCGGCGGTGCGCCTGCGCCCTTCGGCGCCGGCGGCCGAGCTCGCGTCGTCCAGGCCGTCACTGCTGCCACTGGCCCCACGATCGGCCGCTCGGGACGCGGCGGCCTCGGCCACCTCGGGGCGGAAGCGGATGGAGAGGACGCTGGCCGCGGCCACCATGATGAACAGCGCCGAGACCAGGTAAGGCGCCCGCGGGGAGATGGCGTAGAGCACACCGCCCAGCACGGGTCCGATGATGAGCGCGCTCTGCCACATCACCGAGTTGGTGGCGGCCACCTTGGGGAGCGTGCCGGGCGGGGCCACGTTGGCCGGCAGCGATCGTCCCGCGGGCGCCGCGAACGCCCGGGCGATGCCGAACATGAACACGGCGATGAAGATCGGGGTCACGGTGTCGACCCCGTTGGCGGCGAGGAGGGCCAGGGCCAGCGCGCACACAGCCTCGCCGGCGAAGGCGAGCGCGGCGATCTTGCGCCGGTCGTAGCGGTCGGCGATGGCCCCGGTGACGAGCACCAGCAAGGCGGCGGGGAGGAACTCGAGCAGTCCGAGGAGCCCGAGGTCGAGCGCTCGACCGGAGATGTCGTAGACCTGCTTGCCGAGCGCGGTCCCCAGGGCGAACACCGCGGCCGCCGAGAAGAACTGGGCGACCAGGACCGCCCGCACCGACCGATCGCGCAGCGGCGAGGTCATCTGATCGATGGGGTCGCTCACCGGCGGTTCGGCGGCAGCCGCGTGGTCACGGCCGGAGGTCGATGGCGAGGGCGGCCCGTCGCCCTTCGAGGACGGCCTCGAGGATGGTGCGGGGGGCGACCGCGTCGCCGGCCCGCAGCGGGTGGTTGCCGGCCTCGTGCCAGAGCGCGTCCTCGGGCAGTCGGAAGCCGGCGTCGATCACGGCGGCGGCGACGAGCGTTCGGCGCTGGCCCGAGAAGCGGTCCTCGAGCTCGACCTCGTTCGAGCGCACGACGCGCAAGAGTGATCGCCGTTCGATCCGCACCCCTCGTTGCTGTAGGCGGACGTTGGCGGGAGCGAGGTCTCCGGATCGGGAGAGCTCGTTGCCGGCGATCTGATCGGGGGTGATGAGGATGGCGCGCTCGCCGAGCTCGTCGGCCAGGGCCACGCCGATCGGCCCGCCGATCAGATCCCAGATGGCGATCACTCCGTCAGGGCATCTCGGCGCGATCGTCGTTCCCGGCGCGATCGGTGCGCTCTCGGCGAGCACGGTGCGCCGAGAGCCGTCGCTTGGCGGGAAGACATCGTCGAGGTCGAGCACCGTGGCCCCCGGGGCTACCTCGTAGGACCGTTCGCCGGGACGGCTGCCCGTGCAGACGACGACCACGGCCCCGTCGGCCGGACCGCCTGCGGCGAGGTCGGCGGCCGTGACCTCGACACCGCCCCGAAGCGCCACCCCGAGCCTGCGGCACTCGGCCTCGAGCCAGGCGGCAAACGGGGCCCCTGGCCCGCGTCGGGTCATCCATCCACCGAGGACGTCGTCACGCTCGACGAGCTCGACGGCGTGGCCGCGGTTGGCCGCGACGCGGGCGCACTCGAGACCGGCCGGTCCGCCCCCGACCACCAGCACTCGCCGTGGCCGGTTGGCGGGTGTCGACCAGCTCGGATCGCTGGCCTCGTAGCCGGTGCTCGGCTCGACGACGCAGGTGACGATGGGGTTGCGGGCGTCACGGACCTGGCAGGTCTGGTTGCAGCGCAGGCACGGCCGCACGTGCTCGGGCGTGCCGGCGGCGATGTTGCGCCCGAGGTCGGGGTCGGCCAGCTGCGCACGGGTCATCTCGACGAGATCGGCGACGCCGTCGTCGAGCGCGGCGCCCGCCATCAGCGGATCGACCACTGAGCCTTGGAGCACGATGGGGACGCGCTGGTGGTCGGCGTGCACGGCGGCGCGGATGGATCGGCACAGCTCGAGGTTGATGCCGGTGGGCTGGTGCAGGTCGGGACGGGTCTGCTCGACGGAGAAGATCGAGCCCCGCACGATCACGAGGTAGTCGACGAGCCCGGCCAGTTCGACCGCAACGGGGGCGGCCATCTCGGCCGTGATGCCGGCCCACGGAGCCAGCTCGTCACAGGAAAGCCGCAGCCCCAGCACGGCGTCCGGACCGAGCCCTTCACGCGTCGCCGCCAGCACCTGACGGGCGAACATCATTCGGTCCTGACCCCACTCGTCGCCGCGCTGATTGGTCAGGCCGGACAGGAACTGGCGCACCAAGCTGTGCTGCCCGGCGTTCACCTCGACGCCGTCGAGCCCGGCCGCGGCGGCCACGGCGGCGGCGGCGCGAAAGCCGCTGACGACGGCGGCGATGTCGCCCGCCTCCATCCACTTCGGCACCTCGCGGGTGTTCACCTCGGGCACTCGGCTCGGCGCCCACAACGGACGCTGGTGGTAGGCGCTCGAGCCCTGGCCTCCGGCATGGCCGAGAGCGGCGATGGCGAGCGCTCCCTCGGCATGCACCGCATCGGCGACGGCCGCCCAGCCGGTCCCGCACTGCTCGGCACGAGGGCTGCGCTCGTACGGCCAGTCACTGTCGTGCACGGACGCCTCTTCCACGACCACGACCCCGCAGCCCCCGATCGCCCGCCGCTGGTAGTAGGCGACGTGGCGCTCGCTGATCGAGCGGCCATCGCCGAGGTTGGTGACGTGGGGGCCGAACAGCAGCCGGTTGGGGGCCGTGCGGGGTCCGAGCGCGATCGGCTGCAGCATCGATGCGAGTGAGGGGGCCGAGCGGGCCGACGAGGTGGTCACAGCGCCGTCGATGCTACGAGGCGGTGGCTACACGAGCTCACGGACTCGGGCGAGCAGCACCTCGAGGGCCGGCTCGTTCTTGCCGCCATGGGGGATGATCACATCGGCCCATCGCTTGCTGGGTTCGACGAAGCCGAGGTGGCTCGGCCGTACGGTGGCCAGGTACTGGGAGATGACGCTCTCAGGGGTGCGGCCCCGCTCGGACACGTCACGTTGCAGGCGGCGGATGAAGCGGACGTCGGCGTCGGTGTCGACGTAGACCTTGAGGTCGAACAGGTCGCGCAGCGCCGGCTCCCACAGCACCAGGATCCCCTCGACCACCACGATGCGAGTCGGCGCCACTCGCTCGGTGGCGGCTGAGCGACGGTACGTCGAGAAGTCGTAGGTGGGCACCTCGACGGCGTTGCCGGCTGCGAGTGCTTGGAGGTGAGCGAGCAGCAGCTCCCAGTCGAAGGCATCGGGGTGGTCGTAGTTGACCTCGGCCCGCTCGTCGGCGGTCAGCTCGGGATGGTCGGCGTAGTAGCTGTCGAGGCGCAGCAACGAGATGCTCCCGTCGCCGAGGAACCCCGCGAGGTGCTCGGCGACGGTGGTCTTGCCCGAGCCGGTGCCCCCAGCGACACCGATGAAGAAGGGCCGCCCGGTGGCGAGGCGGAGCTGGCGGCTCCGGCTGCTCACGCCCGCTGGCCGGCGCCCACCGGCTTGCGGGTGAGCGAGATCGGCGTGGGCTTCGAGTGGTCCATGGCCGGCCGCGGCACGCTCGTTGCCTGCACCGAGAGGGCGGCCAGCGCAGTCTCGCCGTAACCCTTGACGCACTCGGGATCAGGGCCGTCGAGCGGCAGCCCGACGAAGAACTTCGACGCCATGCACCCGCCCTGGCACGCGTCGTAGCTGCCGCAGCTCGCGCAGGCGCCCGCCGACTGCGGCTCGCGCAAGCTGCGGAACAGCTCGCTGCGCCGCCACACGTGCTCGAACCCACCGGGGTCGCGCACGTTGCCGGCCTTGAAGTCGTCGTGGATCACGAACGGGCAGGCGTACACGTCGCCCACCGGGTCGATGAGGCACACCACGCGGCCGGCCCCGCACAGGTTGAGCCCGGGCAGCGGCTCGCCCAGCGCGTTGAGGTGGAAGAACGAGTCGCCGGTCAGCACGGACTCGCCGTGGGCCAGCAGCCACCGGTAGACGTCGCGCTGCTGCTCGGCGGTGGGGTGCAGCTCGTGCCAGGTGTCGGCGCCGCGGCCGCTCGGGCGCAGGCGGGTGATGCGCAGCTGGGCGCCGTAGTGGTCGGCCAGGGCCTTGAAGCCGTCGAGCTGCCCGGCGTTGTGGCGGGTCACCACCACGCTGATCTTGAACGGGCCGAAGCCGGCCTCGGCGAGGTGGTCCATGGCCCGGCGGGCCTGGGCGTAGGTGCCCTCGCCCCGCACCGGATCGTTGGTGGCGGCGTCGACCCCGTCGAGGGAGAGCTGGATGTCGAGGTAGTCCATGGCCGCCAGGCGCCGTGCCGCGGGCGCATCGATGAAGTAGCCGTTGGTCGAGAACTTGACGCCGACGTTGCTGGCGATGGCGTGCTCGACGATGTCGTAGAAGTCGCGGCGCACCATCGGCTCGCCGCCGCCGATGTTGACGTAGAAGACTTGGAGCGCCGCAAGCTGGTCGACCACGCCTCTGGCCTCGGCCGTGGTCAGCTCACGAGGATCACGGCGACCCGACGACGACAGGCAGTGGATGCAGCTCAGGTTGCACGCGTAGGTGAGCTCCCAGGTGAGGCAGATCGGCGCGTCGAGGCCGCCCTTGAGCTGATCGACGAGGGTGGTGCGCTCAGCGGGCATGCAGCATCTCCGAGGCAGCGAGGGAGTCGAGGGCGGTGACGAAGGTGGGCCAGCGGTGCTCGGCCACACCGGCATCGCGCAGCGCGTCGGCCACGGTGGGGGCCTCGTCGAGGCGGCGCACGACGTCGAGCAGGTCGGGTGAGCGCAGGAAGGTCAGTCGCCGGTTGCCGTAGTGGTAGCAGAGCGCGCCGAACGGCTCGGGCCTGATGGCCACCTGCGCGTCGACGGCGTAAGCGCCGTCGAGGGTCACCGTCATCGCGGTCAGTAGACCCCGCACATGCCGTCGATCGAGATCTCCTCGACCAGCAGCTCCTCGTCGACCTGGGCCTCGTCGGCGTCGGCCATGAACGCGTGGAGGTCGACGTCGACCTCGATGGTGCCCTGTTCCATGAGAGTTGATCGTAACCCCGCCCGACGGTGCCGGTCGGGGTCGGCGCGTGTTGCGGCCGAACTGGTGAGCCGGCGTGCCGTCGGCGCACTCATGCTCGCCACTTCCCACACCCGACACGTGCGAGGTGGGTACGGTGCGCGGGTTGCGGATCGCCCAACCGAAGGGGTGCGCAGTGGGCAAGACCCTGAGGCTCGCGTTGGGCATGCGAGGAGGCGTCAGCCTCGCCGTGTGGATCGGTGGTGCTGCGGCTGAGATCGACGAGATGCGGCGGGCGCAGCTCGTTGCCGGTGACGGCCCGGCCGCCGCCGGTGTGGTCGGCGGTGGCAGCTTCTACTCGAGGCTCCTCGAGCTCGGTGGCTATGACAGCGTCGAGGTCGACGTGATGTCGGGCGCGTCGGCCGGCGGGCTGAACGCCGTGCTGGCTGCGGCTGCAATGGTGCGGGGCCGACCCGTGGCCGAGATGCGCTCGACCTGGATCGGCGTGGCCGACTTGCGGGCGCTGCTCGAATCGACGGCCGACGGTGACGAGGCGCGCCGGTCGCTGCTCGGCGGCGGCTACTTCTCGCGCGAGCTGCTGGTGCAGGTGCGCGACCTGCTGGAACCGGCCGATCCCCCGGCCGGGTTGAGCCACCGGTTGGAGGTGTTCCTCAGCGCGACCGTGCTGGGCGGCCTCCCCATCGGCATCGCCGACGACCAGTTCGCGGGCGACGAGGCCCGCCGCAGCGAGGCCCTCCTGCACCTCCGCCACTTCGGTGACGGCCCCGAGCGCTCCGACCTCCTGGCCGGTCCCGAGGCCGCCGCTCGCCTCGTGAAGGCGGCCCGCACCACGGCGTCGTTCCCGACGGCCTTCGAGCCGGTCTGCTTCGAGGTCGGCGAGCTCCCCGGCATCCTGCTCCTGCCCGGTCCGTCGACGGAGGCCGTGCACCTCCTCGACGGCGGGGTGGTCGACAACATCCCCGTGGCCCGTGCCCTCCAGGGGGTGCCCAACGTTCCGTCGGCCACCCCGACGGACCGCTGGCTGCTGTACCTGCACCCGAGCCCGGGTGCGTTCGGCATCCCCACGTCGGCGTCGAAGAAGCCCGAGGGCGTGCTGTCCACGGTCCTCGGGCTCGGCAACGCGGTGCGGTCCGAGTCCATCCTCGACGACATCGAGGCCGTGCGGGCCCACAACGCAGCCGCGGTCGACTCGTGGCGGGTGTGGACGGCCGGCGCCGGCCGCCTGCCGATGCATCCCGACGGCCCGCCGGCGACGATGCCAGTGGCGATCGATGCCGTCCGCCTCTACGAGCTCTTGCGCGAACCGGCGACCGAGCTGGTCTGGCGGCCGCTCGGCAAGGCGGTGCCGTCGTCGTGCCTCGACAACGTGACGGCCGAAGCCCGGCGGCAGTTCCGCCTCGATCTCGAGCGCGCCGTCAACGCCGAACCTCGCTCGGTGCGCCCCTACGCCTCGATCGTTCGGGCGGCAGGGTTGCTGGTGCGCTGGGCCCGCGACCTCGAGAAGCACCCTGCGGGGAGCGACGCGTGCGATCCGAGCCCGCTGAAGGTCAGGGCGTACCAGCTGATGCAGGTCGGCCAGCTCGTCACGGCTCAGGGCGACTGGTTGGCGCTGGCTCGGGCCGAGGACTCGAACCCCGATGGCGCGTTCGCCTCGGGCCTCGTCGCGGTCCTTGCCGAGCTCGTCGACCGGATCGATGCCGATGCCCGTCTCCACGAGCTCGTCGTCTCGCTCCGCCGCGAACCCGAGCCCGACCTTGCTCGTATCGACGGCCCCCAGCGAGACGTCATCGGCGCGCTGCTGGCCGGCGCCGACAACTGGAAGGCGACCGCCCCCGACGCTCCGGGGCTACGGGGCATGCTCTGGGACGAGCTGGCTCAGACCGCCGTCGGCCTGGCCCGTTGCCAGCACGACGCGGCCCTCTCAGAGGAGCCGGTGTTCAACGACCTGGCCGACCGGCTGGACCATCGCGGGGCGGGCGGGCCCGTCGATCACCGCCCCGAGATCACCGAGGGTCGCCTCGGCGCGGCGCGCTGGTACTTGGCCCTCATCGACCATCGCACCATCGGCGCGCACGTGGGTCGGGCGCTCGGCCAGGCCCGTGAGTTCCAGTACCTGCGGACCTCGGGGGCGAGTCAGAGCCCGGTCGGGCTCGGGCCGCGCGACCTCGTGCACGACGGCCCCCGCTTCACGAGTGCCCGCCTGACCGTGACCCCGTTCGACGGGGCGATGTCCCCCAAGGCCAAGCTCGCCGGCGCCGACCTCGCGAACTTCTCGGCCTTCATCTCGCAACGATGGAGGGCCAACGACTGGATGTGGGGTCGGATGGATGCGGCCAAGAGCCTCGTGGATCTGGTGACCAGCCCTGCCCACCTGGGCCGCGACATCGACGTTGCCGTCCAGGGCATCAAGGCCGTGGTGACGGCGCCGTTTGCGGAGGTGCCCGACGGGTGGCACAGCGAGCTCACGACTGCCATCGCCGGGGCATGGACGCAGCACGAGGCGGTGGTGCGGGCCGAGGTGGCCTCCGCCGTGGCCACTGGGGTGTGGTCCAAGACATCCACCACCAAGTCGCTGATGGTGCTGCGGCGCCACTGGGAGCTGCTCGCCGTCGAGCTGCCGGTGCTCCTGGCCACGCCGCTGCACCCCGAGCACACCATGGCGCCGCGGGCCGCTGGCACCGCGCCCGGCCCGGCACGGCCGAAGACGGTTGCCTCGGAGATGGCCACGCTCAGTGAGGCCATCGAGCGCTACGAGCGCGAGCCGCGCTCAGTCGGCGAGGTGTGGGGGACGCGTTGGCTCGACGCCCTGGGCACGCGGGCGGCGGCGGCGTTCTGGACCGCGACGCGTCCCGAGCGCCGGTGGCAGCAGATCGTGCGCATCCCGCTGAAGCCACTGCCGATGATCGCCACGGGCCTCGGGCTCGGGCGCCACCGGTCCCTCGCCGCGCTCGCGCTCGCGCTCAACCTGGTGCTGGTGCCGAGGTTGACCGGCATCACGATGCGGGTCGTGTGGGTCATCGGCGTGCTGGGCCTTGTAGGACTCTGGACCCTCGTGCGCGGCCGCAAGGAGAGCCCGCCGAAGCGCCTGCGTCCGGTCCCTGCGGAGCGCTGGGCACCGCTGTCGTGCGCGGTGGCGGTGGCGGTGGCGGCCTTCGGTGGGGTGCTCGCGCTCGGGCCTGACGTCGAGGATCGCTGGTACCGAGGCGATAGCCCGTCGTGGTTGTTGCACCACAACCCGTACACGGTCGGCGCCGCGCTTGGTGCCGGGCTGGCGACGTGGCTCCTCTGGGCGTGGTGCCGGTTGCGCCTCCGCCTGCCCATGGCGCTGCTCGTCGCGGCCCTGTTCGGGGCATGGGCCGAGGTCTCGCGGTGGGAGACTCCGCTCTACTCAGTGCCGATGTGGCGCCACGTCGTGGGTGCGGCAGGGTCGATGTGGTGGGCGCTGGCCATCGCCAGCTACATGGGGACGACGGTGGCTCACCTTGCGGTCCGCTGGCACCTCGACGTGTTCGCCTACACCGACGACTGACCACCGCTGCTACCGTCCCGCGTCAAGGCCCCCGCAGCCGCGCCGGGCCAGCCACGCGACCGACCTGGGGGTCACCTCGTGAAGACGCAAGCTGCCATCTTGTGGGAAGTCGGCGCTCCGTGGAGCGTCGAGGAGATCGAGCTCGATCCGCCGAAGCAGGGCGAGGTGCTGGTCAAGCTCGCGGCATCGGGCATGTGCCACTCCGACGAGCACCTTGTCACCGGCGACCTGCCGTTCGCCCTGCCCATCATCGGCGGGCACGAGGGTGCCGGCGTCGTCGAGGCCGTGGGCGAGGGCGTGAGCTGGCTGGTGCCGGGTGACCACGTCGTGTTCGGCTTCATCCCGAGCTGTGGGCGCTGCCCGAGCTGCTCGACCGGCCACCAGAACCTGTGCGACCTCGGGGCCCTGATGGGCCTCGGCATGCAGATCACCGATGGCGGCAGCCGCCACCACGCCAAGGGCCAAGACCTCGGGCTGATGTGCCTGCTCGGCACGTTCGCCAAGCACACGGTGGTCAACGA
>JBBRTJ010000028.1:0-34005 GCA_038244535.1 Acidimicrobiales bacterium
ACCTCCCAATGTGAATCGGCGAGCTCCGCGCCGAGTAGGCGGAGCTCATCGGTCGATGCTGTCACGCCATCCAGGTCGCCTGCGTAGAGGCCGACGTCACTCAGGATCTCGACGGCTGCGGCTCTCGTGCGGAGGTTGTCGGAGCGACTCGCTCCGACAACCTCCGCACGCGCCACCCCGAGCTCTCCGCGGTTTGCTGCCGAACCGGCCACGATCAACCGCGCGCCCAAGAGCTCGTCAGCGGTCGCACCCGGATGTCGCGCCAACAACGATCGCGCCCACTCCACTGGCTCGTTCCAGAACGCCGAGTAGGCGGCAAGATGCAGCGCGCCGCTGATGTCCGCCGCGAGCTCGGGCTGGCATCGCTGCGCCCAAGAGTGCGCAGTGCGGATCTCGTCGACGACGGCGTCGAGGCGACGACGGCCCTCGATCTCGCTCGGTGTCCGGATCACGTGGTCGACGGTGCGGATCACGTCGGCGAAGTGAAGGGCGTGGCGGCGACGGACGTCGGTCGCCGCCACGACGTCGTCGTCGAGCCAGCGTCCGGCAACCGCCCGGACCGTGGAGAGCATGCGATACCTCGTCGATGGACCATCGGTGACGGCGACCAGCAGGGACCGATCAGCCAGCGACCCGAGCGTGAACACGACGTCACCGGATCGCTCCGACCCGATCACCTCGGCGACGTCAGAGGCGGACACCGAGCCGGCGAACACCGACAGCTCAGTGAACGTGCGCCGTTCGTCGACGTCGAGCAGTTCGGCCGACCACGCGACGAGTGAGTCGAGCGATCGGTGGCGTCGAGCTGGTGAGCGGTGGTTCACTTGGAGGAGGTGCGTCCCTTGATCGATCGCAGCCTCGAGCTCGTCGAAGGTCATCGAACCGAGACGGGCAGCCGCCATCTCGATGGTGAGTGGGAGATGATCGAGCCTCGACAGCAAGCGTGCGACCCTGGTGCGGTCGATCTGGTCGGACCTCCACGAGGGTTGCGAGACATGAGCCCGAGCATCGAACAGCGCAAGGGCGTGGTCGGCGCTGAGCGGCTCGACGCGGTGCACCTTCTCGACGCTGAGGCCGAGACGCACCTGGCTCGTCGCGAGCACGCGCAGACGGCCGCCGACGCCGAGCGACAGCACGCGGTCGAGCAGCTCACTGACGACGTCGACGACGTGTTCGCAGTTGTCCACGACGAGGAGCGCATCGAGGTTCGCCAGCGACCGCACCGCGTGGGCGGGTCGCTCGCTGTCGAGCACGATGTCGAGTGCGCGAGCGATCGTCGGCAGCACATGCTGTCCGGCGTCGATGTTGGCGAGCTCGACGATGTGCGCCCCGTCGCCGGACGACGACGCCAGGCCTCGAGCCACCGCCCGGGCGATCGACGACTTGCCCACTCCCCCCGGGCCGATGAGGGTGACGAGCGACGAGTGACGCAGCCACCCCGCGATCGAGGCGATGAGCTCGTCTCGTCCGATCAACCCCATCCCGGACACGACCGCGGCACCGTCGCTCATGGCGGCGACAAACCGGTAGCCGCGACCGTGCACGGTCCTGATGCTCTGCTGGCGGGTGCCGTCGTCGCCAACGGCCCGGCGCACCTCCTTGACGCGAGTCGTCAGGTTCGCGTCCGACAGGAACCGATGCCCCCACACCCCGTCGAGAAGATCGTTCTTGGTGACGACGCGATCGCGGTGCTCGATCAGGTGCACGAGGAGATCGAACGCCTGCGGCTCGAGATGGACCAACGAACCAGCGCAGCGCAGCTCACGACTGGCCAGGTCGACCTCGCAGTCTGCAAACCGGTACATCGACCAATCCTGACAGCGCGGGCGGGCCCTCTTGTCAGCGGCACATCATCGGGGGCTGAGCGACGTGGGGCATCGTGAACGCCCCAGCACGCACCGACCAGCGCGGGTGCGCTGATCAACGGCCCACCTGCTCGGCGTGATCGGTGAGGACCTCGCCGGCAACAAGCTGGCGGCGATCCCCGGCCGACGGGTACATCAGTTGCGGGGGACGTGTCTCCAGGGCCCGTCCTTGTCGGCGCGGGGCTCGGAAGCCCACTCCGGTGCCCGGTGTCTCAATCTCGCTAGGACTTGGTGAACCGGTGGGTCGACAGCGCCCCGAACACAACGAGGAGGACGGCCGACCACAGCAGCGAGCGCACGACGAACCACGTCGTCGAGTGGCCGAGGAGGGCCTCGGTATCGCCGCCGAGCGTCAGGGCACGAACCGCTCCCACCATCGCCGTGACCGGTTGGTTCTCCGCTATCGGTTGGAGCCATGCAGGCATCGACTCGACCGGGACGTAGGCGCTCGAGACGAAGATCAGCGGGAACACGGCGAACGAGAGGCCCTGCGCCGCCTGCGCGGTGCCGGCCATGAGCCCGAGGAAGATCTGCAGCCACGAAAAGGCTGCCGCGAACACCACGCACAGCCCGAGCGCAGCGACGGCGCCCCATGCACTGCCGCCCACCCGAAACCCGACGAGGAATCCGACCGCCACGGTGACGAAGGTGCCCCACATGATCAGTGCGGTGTCGGCGAGCGATCGGCCGAGAAGCACGGCGCCACGAGGGACCGGCAACGAGCGGAGACGATCGAAGAAACCCCCCTCGGCATCCTCGGCCACCCCGACCACTCCGCTGGCGAACAGGCCGCTGACCGCCGCCAGCGCCGGGATGAGGAAGTTGACGTACTCGATGCCTCCGGTCTCGATGGCACCACCGAACACGAAGCGGAAGATGAGGAGGAACATGGTGGAGGTGACGGCGTTGACGACGAGCAGCTGTGGCGTACGCACGTATTGACGCACCGTGCGGCCGGCGTAGGCGGACGACGTCGCCCAGGCGGTAGGCGGATGTGCGGGCGCCCTGATGGATCGGATGTTCATGCGGGGGCTCCGGTGAGGGTGAGGAACACTTCGTCGAGCGTTGGTCGGCGCAGGCCGATGTCGTCGAGCTCGACCGATCGCTCGGCCAGGCTGCGCACGGCATCGGAGAGCCGGGCGGTGCCGTCGACCACGGGAACGCTGATCCGTCGTGCGGGGACATCGATGTGTGGGGGTTCCGTGCCGAGCGGCGCGAGCACCTCGGCGATTGATGCGATGTCGGCCGCGTGCCGGGCTCTCACCTCGACGACGTCAGGGCCCGCCTGGGACTTCAGCTCGGTCGGCGTGCCGGTGGCGATGGCGCGTCCGTGATCGATGATGACGATGTGGTCGGCCAGCTGGTCGGCCTCCTCGAGGTACTGCGTCGTCAGCAGCACGTCGGTGCCACTGGCGACGAGCGAGCGGATGGACTCCCACAGGTCGAGGCGCGTGCGCGGGTCGAGTCCTGTGGTCGGCTCGTCGAGCAGCAGCACCTTCGGTGCACCGACCAGGCTGGCTCCGAGGTCGAGCCGACGACGCATGCCACCCGAGTACCCCTTGACCGGCCGGTCGGCATCGTCGGTGAGATTGATCTCACGGAGCACCGACTCGGCCGCGGAGCGGGCATCGGACCTGGTGTGGCCGAAGAGGCGGCCGACCATCACCAGGTTCTCCCGCCCGGTCAGCGCCGGCTCGACGGCTGCGGTCTGGCCGGCGAGACCGATCACTCGGCGCACCTGCTCGGGATAGGCGATCGCATCGATGCCGGCCACACGGAGCGACCCCGCATCAGGCCGCAGGAGGGTGGCGACCGCCTTCACGAACGTGGTCTTGCCAGCACCGTTCGGCCCGAGGATGGCGGTCACGGACCCGGCCGGGGCGATGAGGTCGAGGCCATCGAGCGCGTGCACGTCGCCGTAGTGCTTGGCGATGCCCGACGCCTCGATGGTGCGGGATGGGGTGGTCATGGTCGGCATCTTGACAAGAGAATGTGGTCATGGGATGACCACATTCTCTGAGATGCTGTGACATGTGCGCGCTGATCGGCTGATCGCCACCCTGCTGCTGCTGCAGACGCGGTCCCAGGTCACGGCGCGCGAGCTCGCAGCGGAGCTGGAGGTGTCAGAGAAGACGGCGCGTCGCGATCTGGAGGCGCTGTCGACGGCCGGCCTGCCGGTGTACCCGCAGGTCGGTCGGGGAGGCGGATGGAGGCTGCTCGGTGAAGGGCGCACCGATCTGAGCGGGTTCACCGTCGACGAGACGCGCTCGCTGTTCCTCGCCATCGCCACCGCAGGCGCGTCCGCCGCACTGCCCGGCGAGGTCGACAGCGCGCTGCGCAAGCTGATGCGTGCGCTGCCAGAGACGTTCCGCGCCGACGCCGAACTGGCAGCACGAGCGGTGATGGTCGACCCGATCTCGTGGCGAGGGAGCGAGCCACTCTCCCCGGCGTCGCCGATGCACCTCGATGCCCTGCAACGCGCGGTTTTCGACCGCCGTGCCATGCGACTCAGCTACTCCGATCGCAGGGGGACGATCACCGAACGGGTCGTGCGCCCGCTGGGCCTCGTCTCCAAGGGTGCGGTCTGGTACCTCGTCGGCGACACCGAACACGGGCTGCGCACCTTCCGGGTCGACCGAATGCGAACGATCGATCTGACCGACGAGCAGTTCGAACGACCCCCGGACTTCGATCTCGCCGCGGCTTGGCGCACCGTGGTGGCCTCGGTGGCCGACCGCCGCATGGTGGTGACCGTCACCATCCTCGTCGACCCCTCGCTCGTGGGCGCACTCCGCCACCAGTTCGGCGACGATCTGATGGTCGCCGAGATCGACCCCACCTTCGAACCGACCACCGATGCCCGCCAACGCGAACGGGTGGTCATCGGCGGACCCTCAGAACGGATGATCGCCCAACATCTCGCCGGTTGGGGGAACCTCGTCGAGGTGGTCGAACCCGATGCCGTGAAGGCGCAGCTTTCAAAGCTCGCTTGCGAGCTGGCCGAGCTCTACGGCTGACGGCGAGCGTGCGTTCGCCGAGCCGACACCCTTGTGGGCCAACGAGAACGACACGCTGTCGAGTCACCCCGTCAGTTGCGCGGGACATCTCGCCATGGCCCGTCCTTGTCGGTGCGGGGCTCGGGGGGCAGGCCGAGGACGCGCTCGCCGATGATGTTGCGCTGGATCTCGGCCGTGCCTCCCTCGATCGAGTTGGCCCTGCTCCGCAGGAACATCATCCGCGCCGATCCGGGCGGGCCGACGTAGCCGATGTGGTCCTCTCGGCGCGGCGCGTAGTCCGCACCGATCAGCGCGTCAGCGCCGAGGAGGTCGACGCACAGCTCGTAGATGCGCTGGTTGAGCGAGGCGAAGGCGAGCTTGGCCGTCGAGCCCTCGGGGCCGGGTGTGCCGCTCTTGCGCATCGCCGATGATCGGGCGTTGGTCAGGCGAAGCACTTCGGCCTCGCACCACAGAACCATCAGCCGATCGAGCGCGGCTGGAGACCGGCGGTCCGCGGCCCGCCTACTCCAGATCGCCAGCGCCTCGGCGATGGCACCGCTGCCCCGCTCGGGCGTACGTCCGCCGCCACCGATCGACGACCGCTCGTTGCCCAAGGTCGTCATGGCCACCCGCCACCCGTCGCCCACATCGCCGATGCGATCGGTGTCCGACACGCGGACGTCGGTCAGGAAGATCTCGCTGAACTCGGCCTGCCCGGTCATCTGGCGCAGCGGTCGAACCTCGACGCCGGGCGACGTCAGGTCCAGCGCGAAGTAGGTGATGCCCCGGTGCTTTGGTTGGTCGGGGTCGCTGCGGGCGATCAGCATCGCTCGGTTGGAGAGATGGGCGTTGGTGGTCCACACCTTCTGTCCGTCGATGACCCACTCGTCGCCGTCGCGCTCGGCTCGACACGCCAAGCCGGCCATGTCCGAGCCGGCCCCCGGTTCGCTGAACAACTGGCACCAACCGTCCTCGCCGGTGAACGCACGGCGCAACAACCGCCGACAGATCTCGTCTGAGCCATGCGCAGCGATCGTCGGCCCGGCCAGGCCGACACCGCCTCCGGCCCGGGCCGACACCGGAGCGAAGCCGGCCTCCCGTATGCGGCGGTTCACCTCGAGCTGCTCGCTCGGCGATACGCCGAGCCCGCCGCATCCCACGCGGTGGTGCACCCACGCGAGCCCGAGGTCGTACTGCCGGCCACGCTGCGTGATCGGATCGGACGCCGTGCTGGCGAACAGGTCGTCGAGCGCGGCCTGGACGACGTCGGTCGCAGACTGGTCGTGTCGTTGGTTCCCCAGAGGCGGACGGGTCGAGGCCGGCTGGATCGGTTGGGCTTCCATCGCCGCAATGTGATCGGCCGGCCCGACCGGCGTCCAGCCCGCCGCTCGATCAGGACTGCACCGGCCTGTGACTGAGCGGATCCGCTAAGATCGGCTCGTGATCACTGGCGATGTCCTGGCCACGTTGCGGCGGCGGACGGGGCGAACACAGGCCGAGGTGGCAGCAGCGACCGGCATTCCGGCGTCAGTGCTCAGCGCCTATGAGCGCGGCCGACGTCAGCCGAGTCTGACGATGGCTTCGCGGATCATCGAGGCGCTCGGGTATGCGGTGAAGTTCGACTTCGTGCTCGACCCCTCCGAGCAGGCTCGCCGACTGCATGAGGTGCTCGAGCTCGCTGAGGCGCTCCCGTACGAGCCGCGGCCGCTTGCTGCGGCGCGTCGATGACCACGCTCGTCGAGCGCGTTGTCGCGGTCGGCGAGTCACTTGATCGGGCGGGCATCCCGTGGGCTTTCGGTGGCGCCCTTGCGCTGGCGTATGCCACGAACGAACCGCGGGGCACCCGCGACATCGATGTGAACGTCTTTGTTGCCGCGGCGCAGGCGCGAGCTGTGTTTGCCGCGCTGCCTGTCGGGGTTGCGTTCGCCGACGCCGACGTGGTCGAGGCAGGCGCGCGTGATCAGGTGCGCCTGTGGTGGGACTCGACGCCGATCGATGTGTTCTTCGCGGCCGATGAGTTCCACCTCGACGTGGCCGCGCGCTGTCGTGCCGTGCCCTTCGAGGGTCGCCGCATCAGGGTGCTGTCGGCCGAGGACCTCGCTGTGTTCAAGGCACTGTTCGACCGCACCAAGGACTGGGCTGACATCGAAGCGATGGTCGCGAGCAATGCCATCGATCTCCTGCTCGCTGCGGCGCGGCTCGCCGACCTGCTCGGCGACGATCCCCGTGTAGGTCGGTTGCGGACGATCACGACCGGTGGGGGCCGTTGGGGTTGATCAGGATCTTGATCTCCTCCGGTTGAGAGGCGAGGTCCGTCGAAGGCGGCTCCACCGCCGCCAGCAGGCGTTGGCTCGTGATGAGCTCGGCTCCGGAAGCGCCAACGACCGGGCTGGGGCCCGGCTCACCCCGCAGGCAGCCACGGCCTTGCTTCGGTCGCGCCACGGTCGATCGTCACGAACTGATCGGCACCGACGGTCATCCACGGCCCGGTGTCGCCGCTCGGCCAGTGGACCCGCACGTCGGCGCTCGTGGCGTTGCCGAGGCCCGTGTGGAGCCAGCCGAGCTTCCCACCGGCGTGGCCCCCGCCGACGGTGACCTCGCGGGTGACGGTGCGCCCCCCCACTCGCACGTCCATCCATGCGCCGATGGCGTCGACGTTGGGCGCGGCTTGGTGCAGGCCGACCGCGAGCCAGTGGCCGATCGGTGCCGGTCGCGCGGCATCACCGCGGCCGACGTTGCGCCACACCGTGACGTCGGCCTGGCGGTTCACGACGACGAGGTCGAGCATCCCGTCGAGGTTGAGGTCCACGAGCGCGGCGCCCCGCGCTCGGTCGAACGAGACGATGCCGGCGGCCTCTGCTCCCTCCACGAACGAGCCGTCGGCCCGGCCGAGTAGCAGGTTGCTCGGATCGCGGGTCGCGCTGTCGACCTGCGCCTCGACGTTGCCCTTGCTGACGAACAGGTCGATGAAGCCGTCGTTGTTCACGTCTTCGAACTCGGGGTGCCAGGCCGTCGACGGGAGCACGTCGCCACCCACGAACGGGCGCTGCGCGGTGACGTCGTACTGGACGGCGACGTCGCGATAGGTCGGCTTGGCCGAGCCGATCTCGAGCGCCTGGAGCTTGTTGTCGCCTTGGCTCGTGATGAACACCTCAGGCTTGCCATCACCGCTCAGGTCCTGGCTGGCGATGCCCATGCCCCAGATCTGCAGCGGGCGCCAGCCGTCGGCCTCGGTGTACTGGCGGGGCGCCTCGCCGGGCGCGACCCGCCACAACTGCTCCTCGCCGTCGAGGTAGTAGTGGCGATCGTTCGCCATGCGCAGATCACGCTGACCCGTGCGGCCCCAGTCGCTGAACAGCACCGACAGCGTGCAGTACCCAGGCGAGAGCGCGATCGGCGTGGCGTACGTGGCACCGGCCGTTGCGGGCCGCACGAGCTTGCTGTCGGCGCAGGTGTCGCCGCCTGGCACGAGGTAGTTGCCAAAGGCCAGCGTCGGCAGTGCGTTGGCGCCCTCCCACGTGGCGCTGAACCCAACCGTCCAATCGCGACCGCTGTCGATGCCGAGCGAGCTGGTGGCGTCTTCGAAGCGACAGCTGCCAAGCCCGCGAAGCACCTCGTTGCCACCGCGGCGCAAGACGACGAGGTCGGGCTGGCCGTCCCCGTCGACATCGAGCGGATAGGCGCCGGTGACCGCCGTCAGATCGGTGATCGGCGATGCCAGCCGCGTGAAGCGAAGGGCGCCGCCCACCGGGCTCTCGTTGCGATAGAGCGCGGCCGGCTCGCTTCCACCGGCGAAGTACAGCTCGTCACGGCCGTCGCCATTGCAGTCGAAGGCCGCCACGCCGCCGCCGACGAAGTACTCGAACGCCCCGGTGTAGGCGTGGTCGATGCCCGCCGAGGTCGACTCGTTGACGAAGTGCGGTGCCTTCCCTGTGGTGGCCGCCGGCGCGGCCCCGCCTGTGCGCCAGATGGTCAACCCGGCGGCGACGACTCCGATGGCGACCAGCGCGACCGCCCACGTGGCGGCGACCCGCCATCGCGAGCGCAAGGGCTTGGTGGGGCGCGGCCCGTCCTGCTCGGTGGCCGCCGACTCGTCGGGCATGGGGCGATTGAACCACGCCCCCACGACGGGAAGGGACCGCCCAGCGCGTTGGGGCGGGCCAGCAGCCTCACAAGGGCTGGGTTGACGGGCATCCGACCGGCCTCAAAGATGGACGAGATGACCATCAGGGCCGACCTGCTCGCGGCGCAGGTGGCCGCTTGGCGTCACGTCACGTCGCCGGGCGCGTCGTGGACCGGCGCCGAGCGCGCCGCGATGGCTGAGGTCGCACTGGCCGCGCTTGACGACACTGATCCACTCGCACCGTGGGTGTCACCAACGAGCGTTGGGCGAACGATGCCCGGCGCCGAGATCCTGCCCGCGGTCGTGGTCGATGCGGTCTACCGGATGGCCCGCCATGCCTCGTCGCTGACCGAGGGCTGGTACCAGACCCAGCTCGATGGGGGCATCGATGCGGTCGCCTACGTCGAGGTGGTCGGCGTCGTCTCCGCGGTCGCCGCCGTCGCCGGGTTCCATCGGGCGGCCGGCTTCGATCGTCCGCCGCTTCCGGAGCCGACGCCCGGTGCGCCGCATGGCCGGCACCCCCAGGTCGAACGCGCCACGCTGAACTGGGTGCCGGTCGCCGTCCCTGCCGACGAGAGGGCAGCGGTCGTGCAGGGCCTCAGTGCAGCGCCGGCCGAGTGGGTCAACGTCGCTCGGCTCGCGGCTGTGCAGTACATCCCCGTCGACGAGATGGGCGAGCTCGCGTGGACCCGCGGAACGCTCAGCAGAGGTGAGATGGAGCTCGTCGCGGCACGCCTTTCCGCGCATCGCGAGTGCTTCTACTGAACGGCTTCCCACATGCTGATGCTCCGTGCGAGCACCTCTCCTGCGGTGACCGACGGGCACGGCGCGCTCCTCGAGGAGCTCGTCGCGGCGGTGGTCGGTGAGGATCCGGATCGGGCCGATGCGGCCCGATCGTCGATCATCGACCAGCTCGGTGCCGATTGGTTGATCGATGCGGCCGCGGTGATCGCGAACTTCGAGATGATGACTCGCCTCGCTGACGCCACCGGGGCGCGTCTGCGTCCAGGACAGATCGAGGCTGCGGCACCGATTCGCGCCCAGCTCGGCCTCGACGCGTTCCCGTCAGCCAGGAGATGAGCGGGGCGCCGTGCGCTGGGCGTCAGGCGCCGCCCGATCATGTTCTCTTGGTCAGCTACCGGCCTTGGCTGGCAGCTCCGCGACGTTGAGCCAACGCCCACCCGTCGCTCGGCGGACCACGAACGTCGTGGCGAACGGCGATGAGGTGCGGGCCTGCAGGTGCCCGGCAGCGTCGTAGGTCTCCTTGGTCGCGGTGCCTCGAGACTGAAGGCCCAGGCTCAGTCCGTCCTGCCTCCCGAACGGGATCAGCAGGGTCACGTTGACGTCACGTACCTGGTAGCGCTCGATGACCGTCGTTCCGGTCGCCACGGCGTCCTGCAGCCGACGCTGCAACTGGTCGAGCCGGTCACCGTGGTCGACGGCCTTGAGGATCGAGGCATCCCGCCTGAGCAAGGCCTGGTTCTCGAGCTCGAGGTTCTCGACCAGTGTGAGCACGATCGCTTGGGTGCCTGATCCGACGATCTCGTGGTTCCAGTCCACGACACCCTGCTCGACCGAGATGGACGGGAAGGTCGCCGGGTCCACCTCGTGGGGCACACGCCCGAGCACGTCGTTCGCGTCGGCGACGATGACTCCACGGGCCGGGGTCCCGGCCGCAACGACGCCGACCCCGACCACGAGCACCGCGGCACTGACCATCCCCACCCGAAGCGCAGGACGAAGGATCGCAGCACCGCCCGCACCCCGGCTCGCCAGTCGGGCCACGAACCGGCCGACGTGGTCGTCGGCCGTTCCCGGCTCAGGCAGCAGCCGGTCCAGGAGCGGGCGGCTGGCGCACACGAGGACCAGGGCACCGAGCAGGGCGATCTTGGTCCCGAACTCCGTGGTCTGCGGCGCCATCAACAGCACGGAGACCACCGCGACGAGGAGGCCGAACACGACGCGGCCGACACGTCCCGCCGGCACCGTCTTGGGGTCGGTGATCATGAAGAACAGGAAGACCAGCACCTCAGGTGAGGTGACGATCACGCGCCAGAAGTCGAACCCGCAGACCGGCGCGAACGCCCAGCGCGCCGTCATGCAGTGTCCGGAAGCGGCGAGGAGCCCGACGCCCACGGTCAGGCCGATCCAGAACGTCGCCGCGGTGGCGAGGAGGTGCAGGCGCTTGGTGATCAGCAGCCCGCCCACCAGGATGACGGCGTAGGCCAGGATCATCCAGCCGTTGAGGGGTGCCCACCAGAAGTCGAGGGGCTCGGCGCGCGTGCTTCCCAGCACGATGAAGGCGATGACGAGCCCGAGGTTGGACGGGTTGAACAGGTGCGAGCCGCGGTACTTGATGAGCTCCTTGGTGAGGAGCGAGAACGCCGCGATGCCGGCGAACAGGTACCAGGCGTGGAAGCTCCAGTGGTCGTTGGGCGGCGTCCCCGGGACACGCAGGATGAGGGCGACGCCGCTGCCCGTCAGCATGGCGCTGGCCGGCCACACGAAGGACTTCGTGGCGCGGAAGCTCAGCGCGACGCCGATGACCGCGCACGTCAGGATCGCGGCGAGGATCTGCGGGACGCTGACCTGGAAGTGCAGCCCGACCTGGCCCAGGGTGTGGATGGTGATGACGACGGCCGCGACGTGCAGCCGTGGGTCGCGGAGCTTCGGCAGCAAGACCGGGTAGCTGCGCCCACCGAGTGTGAGCATCCGGCCGGGCCCGGCTGTGTTGCCCGGCGGGAGGGTCAGGCCTGCCACCGGCGGCGCCGTGGCGGCCCGTTGCACACCGACTGCAGAACCGATCATCGGGCCGGAGACTAGCGGCGCGAGCGCCAGCGTCTCGGACGAGGTCGCTCGCTCAGCGGGCGAGGAGGGCGTTGATCGACTCCATGATGCCCTCGGGCAGGAAGAGCTCTTCTGGCGTCGTCTCGGCCTCTGTCAGATCAGCGAGCGCCATGGACACCTCGGACGGGTCGAGCTGGCCGTTGAGGATGGCGGCCGAGACGAATGCGTGCGTCTCTTTGGCTGCGCTGTCGTCGGGGTCGAGGTAGGTCGGGATGGCGTTGACCATGCGGTCGTTGAACCCGGTGTTGTACGGACCGGGGTTGACCTTGGTGACGTCGATGCCCAGCGGCGCCAGTTCGCCACGCAGCGACTTCGTGAAGGCCTCGACGGCGTGCTTGGTCATGCAGTACGGCGAACCCAACGGCGAGGCGAGCACCCCGGCGATCGACGACACGTTGATGATGCGTCCCCAGCCGCGTGCCTTCATCCCGGGGATGACGGCCTGGGTCATGGCCACCATGCCGAACACGTTGACCTCGAAGCTGGCACGGACGCGATCCATGGGCACCGTGGCCATCGGCCCCAGCACGCCCAGGCCCGCGTTGTTGATGAGCACGTCGACGTTCAGGTCGGCTGCCGTCGCCACGTCGGCGACGTCGGTGACGTCGAGCTTCATGGTGGTCAGGGACGGGCACTCGGCTCGGAGCGTGTCGGCCTGTTCCTGGGTCTCCGTGGTGGCGATCACGGTGTGACCGCGTGCCGCCAGCTCGATGGCCGCGCCCTTCCCGAACCCTGAGCCGGCACCGGTGATCAACACGGGTCGCTTCATGAGGTGCACCGTAGTCAGCTGCTCCCGGCGCTCGGGAGATGGGCAGTGGACGGGACCAACACGGGACCTTCGGCCCTCCCGACGCGCCGAGGTGCCCTCTTACCCTGACTGCCGACCGCACTCGACTGAGCAGACACGGGGAACCTCATGCCCGAACCTGAAGTACGCGAGGACGCCGGCGTCGATCGCCGTGTCTTCTTGGGCCTGGTGGCGGGCGGAGCCGCAGGCGCGGCACTCGTCGCCGCCACCGCCGCAGCAGCCTGGCCAGCCGATCGCTCGACGTCGCTGGGGTCCTCGTCCACGGCGACGACGATGCCCGATGGCATGACGTCCACGACGATGCCCGAAGGGGCGATGACGAACGACCAGATGGACGCGTCGATGAAGGACAAGATCGACCAGTTCCTGAAGAACACGACCACGCCCATCACCGTGGGCGTCGGCGCCACCGACCTCGCGTTCCGCATGGAGGGCGACGTCCGCGTCTTCGATCTGGTTTGCAAGAGGGTGCAGTGGCAGGTGACGCCGGACAAGACCCTGGAGGCCTTCACCTTCAACGGCATCGTCCCCGGCCCGACCATCCGGGTGATCGAGGGCAAGCCGGTGCGCATCAACGTCCGCAACGACCTGGACCAGAGCACCACCGTGCACTGGCACGGTCAGAACGTGCCCAACAAGATGGACGGCGTCGCCTTCCTCACCCAGGACCCGATCAAGCCGGGCACGTCGTTCACCTACGAGTTCACGCCCGGCCCCTTCGGCAGCCACATGTACCACTCGCACCACAACGCGACCGAGCAGGTGGGCCAGGGCATGCTCGGCGCACTGCTGGTCGAGCCGGCCGACAAGAGCGCGGAGCCCAAGTACGACAAGGACTACCTGTACATCCTCAACGACACGCTCGGCGGCTTCACGATCAACGGCAAGGGCTTCCCGGCCACTGCGGCCTACTCGGCCAAGGTCGGCGAGCGGGTCCGGTTCCGGTTCATGAACGAGGGGCAGATGGCCCATCCCATCCACCTCCACGGCATCCCGTACCAGATCTTCGCCCGTGACGGCTACCCGCTACCGCAACCGTTCATGTGCGACACGATCACGGTCGCTCCTGGCGAGCGTTGGGATGCCATCGTCACCGCCGACAACCCCGGCGTATGGGCGTTCCACTGCCACATCCTGTCCCACGCTGAGACCGCGACCGGCATGTTCGGCATGGTCAGCGTCCTGATCGTCCAGTAGGAGCCGGAACCATGACCGTGACCGATACCGACGTCAAGCCTGCGGCCTCCGAGCCGGGCCTGACCTCGACGCCCACGAAGCGTCCAGGGTTCAACACCGCCACCGTGGCCCTCGCCGCAGTGTTCATCGCGATGTTTGCGTTCGTGGCAGCCGTGTTCGCGGTAGGTGTGGCCGCCCGAGCCGTTGACCACGCCAACCAGCTGGAGGACAAGATCGCGGCCGGAGGCGGTGCGGCCGCGGGACCGTCAGCGAACCCGTCGGTGACCCTGACCGAGTTCAAGATCGCCCCCAACGCGCTCACGATGCCCGCGAGCGGTGGCGTGATCAAGATCCAGAACGCCGGGACGGCGGTGCACAACCTCCACGTCGACACCCTCGCCTCGGCCGACATCCCTGCGGGCGCCTCCGGGCAACTCGAGGTCAAGGGACTCAAGGCCGGCACTTACAAGATGTGGTGCAGCATCGTCGGCCACGAAGGCCTGGGCATGACCGGCACCGTGACCATCGGCTAGGACGCCGGCACGTCCCGGGACCCAGGGGTCGACCTCTGAGTCGTGTTGTACGTTGGTTTCACGCGCACTGCCCTGGGACGGAGCGCCAAATGTCGAGGAGGGCGCCGTGGCCATTCCCGATCCGAGGACCAAGGCCTTCGCGCCGGCCCCGCCCGGCTTCGTACGGGTTGTGGCTTGGCGTCAGAGGACGTCGGGTTCGTCGGACCCCGAGCATGAGGTGCTCCACAGGGAGCGCGCGGCGCTCTTGCACCGATGGGCGACCGACAGCGACCTCACGGTCGGGGACTGGGGCGAGACCGACGGGGAGCGCCCGCGAGAGTTCGTGGAGATGCTGCTCTCGGTGAGCCAGGCCGCGCTGGCGGCAGGGCTCGGCGCGCTGATGAGCGGCTCTGTGAAGGCGTACTTCGATCGTAAGAGCGCGAAGGCCGGCAAGCCCGCCGCTCCTCGCGGCGCGCCGGCCCCCGACCAGGTCGGTGAGGGCATGGCGGCCCCGACGCCGCTGTTCGCCGTCACCATCGTGAACCAGAGCGGCGGCACGATCGTGGTGATGTACTCACCAGCGAAGCAGGAAAGCCGTCGGCTCAGCATGCAGGTGTTGGATCCAGGGTGGACGGGGAGCGAGACGATCCTCTGAGCGCGAGCCTCGAGTTCGGGAGGGCTACGAGCCCTCGCGCCGTTGAGGCTTCGGCGCTCGAAGGCGACCTGGCTCCAGTGATTGCCCACGCGGCACACCTCTCCGAGGACGAGTCGGTCGCCGGCGACCAACGCCTCCTCGTCGTGCTCCAAGCGGTCAACGCCGGTGGAAAAGACGGCACCATCGCCGAGATCGTCGGCGTGCTGCACCGATCGTCGATGCGCGTCGAGCGGTTCCGGAAGCCGCCCGAGGGGACGTCGTGGCAGGAGGTGCTGCTGCGCGCGCTGACGATCGCACCCGATGCCGGAGAGCTCGTCATCTTCAACCGGAGCTACTACGAGGAGCTGCTGCGGGCCGTGCTCGACGGGCACGACGACCGAGACGTCGTCGCCGAAGCGATCCTTCGTCTCGAAGGGGACCTCGCGGAGCGAGGGACGGTCGTGCTCAAGGTCTTCCTCCACATCGATCGTGACGAGCAGCGGCGGCGGCTCGATCTCCGCCAAGCCGATCCCGGCCTCCGCCACCTTCACAACCCGGCCGACTACGACGATCAGCAGCGATGGGACTCGCTGATGGCGGCCTACGACACCGTTCTTGCGCTCACCCACACATCGGCCAACCCCTGGCACGTGGTGCCGGCCAACCGCCGGCTCGTGCGAAACCTGCTCGTGGCGGAGCTGCTTCGGCCCCACCTGAAGCCCATCCCTGCCGGCTCCGCCCGACCTCGGCCGGTGCTCCACCCCCCTGGAGGCTGCACAACGGAACCGGATCTGTGAAGTTCTTCAACTGAGGGCGCCCAGCGGCCTCGAAGTCGGGGGCTTCGATCAGGTCGGCGCGGACGCCAGCTCTGTGCCAGGTCGAGCCGCCGGTCAAGCGGCAGCTCTGCTCGCCGATGACGTTCAGCGCAGCGTGCGGGTGAGATGAATGTCGTCGGGCTCCGCTGCGAACAGTTCGGGGTGCACGGGTTGCGCCAAGTGGCAACCTTGCCGGAGGTAGAAACCAACAGCTGACTCCGTCGGTGTCGCCGAGACGTACATCGACGCGGCACCGCCCGCAACAGCAACATCGACCGCAGCGTCCCAGAGAGCCTGCGCCACACCGCTTCTGCGGTAGGGGCGTGAGACGTGCAGGAACGCCAACCATGCAAAGAGCGGCTCAAACGCAGGGTGAACGATCGCGAGACCGACCGTCCGCTGCGCATCAGAAACGCCGAGCAGCACGCCGCCACGGGCAACGACCGATCTGCAGAACTCAATCTCGGCGGCGACGCTGTGCGAGCCAGAACCAGTCTCATCCCACGCCGGAACTTCGGTGATCATTGCTGGAACGTGTTGCAGCTGGCCGTCGACGACGCGGTATCCGACATCTACGTGCTCGGATCGGTCGATCGCGGCGACCAGAGCAACGTCCTCAGCGCGCAGCCGTCTCACTCGCATGACGCACGCACCATGCCCGCTCGTGCGTGCGACGTCCAGCGCGACATCGACAGTTCAGCCCTTGGGTGCACCGGCGGGTTGAGCCATGCTCAGTCGTCCGAGAAGAAGGGCGAGGACGATCAAGATCGTCCTCAGAGCGTCACCGCCCAACGAACAGCCCTGATGAGGGAGAGATCACGATGATTCTCTCCTGGGTGTGTGGGGGCTCGTTTTCACTGCGACGCCGTGGCGAAACTTGGCCGCCGACCCGGCATCGAACGGCCGAGCGCGGCAAGCCCCGCAGGTCGCTCCGAGGAACAGTGACAGTGTGCTCCGACCAGCACCTCACTGGTTGACCGACACATCGGCGAGGACGCCGGCGTGCTCTACGGCCGCAGCGCGGTGAACCCCGCCGGCGACCCGTGCAGGTGCTCAGCCCACCTGAAGGCTCCACAACCGAACCGGATCCGTGAAGCCCTTCAACTGACGACGCCCAGCGGCCTCGAAGGTGGGGGCGAGGTCGGCTGTGGCCACCGCCTCGTTCACCAACATCTCGCCGGGTACAGCGACGTCGGTGAGCCGTGACGCGAGGTTCACGGTGTCGCCGTACACGTGGCCCCCCAAGGTGATCACGAGTCCGTGGGCGATCCCGGCGCGAGCCCCCGTCCCCGATGTTGCGGCCCACTCGATGAGCTGCCGGCCGATGGCACAGGCCGCCTCGGGGGCGACGGTGGTGAACATGACCTCGTCGCCGATCAACTTCACGAGCCGCCCGCCGTGGCGGCTGACCAGATCGACCGCGGCTGCCTCGAACTCCACGACGAGGTCGAGCAACTCGGGTGCGGACAGTGCCGCCGAGCGGGCGGTGAAGCCGCTGAGATCGACGAAGCCCACCGCGAGTGGCACGGTGGAGTAGTCGTCGATGCCAACTCGTGCCTGTCGGGTGGTGAGCGTCGCCCCTTCGAGGTGGCCGCGAAAGAGCGGCTCGAAGATGCTCACGGCACCCTGCACGAGCTCGATGGCAGCCACAGCCCGGCCGCGATCCACTTGTCGCTCGGGTCCGTGCCGCACTCTGGCTGCTCCATCTGGAAAGGCTAACCAGCGCCCTCGGGGCTCTCGGTGAGGGCTGCGAACTCGCAGAACGCGGCGTAGGCGCGAGGCCCGTAGATGGTGCCGGGGCCGCCGATCATCAGCATCGCCACGCCGATGGCCTCGGCTGCCTCCTGCCTCGTCGCCCCCTGGCGCGCCGCACCCTCGGCGTGCGATGCGATGCACCCGTCGCACCGCTCAACGATGGCGATGGCCAGCGCCATCAGCTCCTTGGTCTTCGTGTCGAGCTCTCCGGCCGCGAAGGCGGCGTGGTGGAACTGGCCGAAGCCCTTGTAGACGTCCGGGATCGCGTGGCGCAGCTCGCGGTGCAGTGGGTTGAGCTCGTCCAGCACTGCCTTGCCGTAACCCTCGTCGTGCATGGTGGGTCCTCTCCGGTCGTAGCTGGCCGTCGTCACTAGGCCCCAGTATATACCCCTATGGGTATCCATCAGCAGGGGACCTCTTTGCGGCGAAGGCGGCCAGTCAGCCGGCCAAGACGATGAGGACGACCAGCGATCGCACTCGTGTCGGACGCCTGGCGGGCTGATCAGGTGAGGTACGCCTCGACCCGAGCGGTGAGCCGTTCGATGTGGGCGTGGTGCTCGGGGCCCATCACGAGGCACAGGTTGACGAGCCCGAGCGCTCGGGCGGCGAACAGGGCTCGGAGCTCGCCGGGGTCGTTGATCGGCCAGGGCGCGGCGCGCTCGTAGCCCCGCCTCGTTGCTGCTTCGATGCTGTCCCAGTCACCGCTGTTGTAGTACGGCCCGTACAGCAAGATGGCGAGGTCGTGCAGCGGCCAGCCCACGATCAGGTCTTCGAAGTCGAACACGCTCAGACGTCCGCGAAGCATCCGGAGGTTGCCCTCGTGGAGGTCGCCGTGGAGCAGCTGCTCACCGGCTCGGCCGGCGTAGATGCCACCAAGCACCTCATCGAGCCGGTCGATGCCGTGCTGCAGGATCGCACGGCGGTCGTCGGTGATCACCTCGCGGTGCTCGCGTCGCAACAGCACCGGCTCCTCGTAGGCGAACACTCGGTCCCAGCGGCGCAGGGGGATGTGCGCCGGGGGCTCGAGCCCCGCGGACTGGCGGTGAAGTCGCGCCGCCAGCTCGCCTGCTGTCTCCCAGTAGGCCATGGACGCCTCGTCCGGCTCGCTCCCGGGCAACCATGTGAAGAGCACGCACCGATGGGGTTCGGGCACCTCGGCCGTCGATGGCACATCAACCATCAGACGACCGTCGAGGGTGCGCACGGGAGCGGCCACGGGCAAGCCGTCACGCACGAGCGCCTCGAGCCACCACAGCTCGAGCTCGGTGTGAGCGGGCTCGTGGATGCCGGGTCGCTGCACGCGGAGCGCGAAGCACTCCCCGGAGGCGAGCACCACCTTGAACACGAAGTTCGTGTCGACGGCGAGTTGCCGAATGCGGGCGCCACCCAATCCCCACTCATCGAGGGCGGCCCTCGCTGTCGCTCGGTGACGCCGAGCCTTGCCCTGGTCGGTCAGGGCGGCGAATGGCGTCCGGGGATCCTGGGGCACGGCCTGAACCGTAGGACGGGCGATGGACAGCAGGGCGATGCTTGCGCCACCCCTCGGACCGCGCCGACCGTCGTCGCTCTCGATCTCGAAGGGACGACCATCGGTCGCCGCACGCCTAGAGGTGGCGGACCAGTGAGACGATCGCTCCGACGAGGAGCCCAGCGATGAGGATGCCGCTCGCGACGTACATGACGCCGATCACCGTACGGTCGCAACTGATAACTAGCAACGTGATTCCGGTAATGGTTTACAATCACTTGTGTGGCCCGATGGACCTTCCTCACCAACCACGCCCGGGCGATGCTCTTCGTTGCCGCCAATCCTGACGTGCGGCTGCGCGACCTCGCGGACGCGCTCGAGGTCACCGAGCGCACCGCCTACTCGATCGTGGTCGACCTGACCGATGCGGGTTACCTGGTGAAGCGCCGTGACGGCCGGCGGAACCGCTACGAGATCCAAGAGCACCTGGCACTGCACGACTCGATCGGTCGCCGGCCGACCATCGGCGACGTCCTCGACCTGCTCCTCGACGCCGAGGTCCGCAGCGGGGAGGGAAGACCGGACCGTCGAGCCGACGATGGCACAGTAGGGACGTGAGCTCGCCCACCGCCGAACCGCGCCAGACCGTCGTCGCCCTCGATCTCGAAGGGGTGCTCGTGCCTGAGATCTGGATCGCCGTCGCCGAGCGCACCGGCATCGAGGCACTGCGGCGCACGACTCGCGACGAGCCCGACTACGACGTGCTCATGCGCTACCGGCTCGATCTGCTGTCCCGCCACGGCCTCACCTTGTCGGCCATCTCCGACGTCATCGCCACGCTGTGCCCGTTGGACGGCGCCGAGGACTTCCTGCGCACGCTGCGCGCCGAGATGCAGGTGGTCATCGCGTCGGACACGTTCGAGGAGTTCGGCCGGCCCCTCATGGCCCAGCTCGGCTGGCCGACGCTGCTGTGCCACCGGCTGACCGTGGTCGACGACCGCATCGTCGGGTACCGGCTGCGCCAGGCCGACCAGAAGCGCCACGTCGTTCGGGCCTTTCGCGACCTGAACTACCGCGTGCTGGCCGCAGGCGACTCGTACAACGACATCGCCATGCTCGCCGAGGCTGACGCGGGGTTCCTGTTCCGCCCGTCGGCCAACGTGCGCGCCGAGCATCCCGAGCACCCCTCGTTCGACAACTACCCCGAGCTGCTCGAGGCGATCCTCGCCTCGGCGTGACTCAACTCGTGGGCGGCCGGTTCATGATCACGGGATCGCCAGGCGCCCACAGCTCGTGCGCCCGCCGCCACCCGGCGAATGCGGCCAGGATCCGCGGGGGATCACCGTGGATCTCGGTGAAGCCGCCGGTCACCGAGCGGGTGTCGAAGTAGGCGGCGTCGACGCCGTCCGCGTACAGCTCGCAGGCCAGTTCGAAGCCCAGGTCGAGGAGGCGCTGGCGCTCGGCCGGGAAGTCGTGAACCAGCGTGGCGATGTGGTGGTAGCCCTCCTCGCCGGCCGCGTACATGTCGCGGTAGATCGACGGCGTGTCGTCGTGCTGCTGGATGAACTGGATCATCTGGTCGCCGAGGTACCCGAACGCGTACGAGACATCGGCCTCCTGGGCGGTGCCCCGATAGCTGAAGCGGTCGGTCTTGTGATGGTGGGTGACCACGAAGGGACCGGCATTGAACAGCCCGTTCCACTTGGCGATGGACTCATCGATGTCGTTGACCAGGTAGGCCTGTTGGAACAGCGGGTAGGTGCGCAGCGTTGCCATTTTTCGACCGTAGCGAGGCGGCTCGCGCCGGCCCAAGTGCGTTGACGTCGTTGGGTCGAGGCGCGAGGGTCGCGCCCATGACCTACCAGTACGTCCTCGTGAAGGCCGAAGGCGATGTCGCCACCATCACCCTGAACCGGCCCGAGAAGCGCAACGCGCTGTCGCTCGAGATGATGGCCGAGCTGACCGGTGCCATCCACGAGGTGGGAGCGAGCGAGGCGCTCGGCGTCGTGCTGGCCGCCAACGGCCCGGTGTTCTCCGCCGGCCACTCGTTCGCCGACATGGCCGGCGCCGACCTGGTGGCCACGCGCCGGCTGTTCTTGGCCTGCACCGTGATGATGGACGCGATCCAGGCCATCCCGCAGCCCGTCGTGGCCAAGGTGCACGCCTTGGCCACCGCTGCCGGCTGCCAGCTCGTGGCCACCTGCGACCTCGCCATCGCAGCCGACACGGCTGGCTTCGCCATCCCCGGGGGCAAGGGCGGCCTGTTCTGTCACACGCCGCTGGTGGCGGTGGCTCGCAACGTCGGCCGCAAGCGCGCCCTCGAGCTGGCCATGACCGGTGACGTCATCGACGCCGCCACCGCAGCCGACTGGGGGCTCATCAACAAGGCGGTCCCCGACGACCGCCTCGACGAGGCAGTGGCCGACCTCGTGGCGCGCGCCACCCGGGGGAGCGTGCTGTCGAAGGCTCTGGGCAAACAGGCCTTCTACGCCCAGATCGACCTGCCCCAGGACAAGGCCTACGACCTTGCCATCGAGGTGATGGCGGGTGCGGCCACCACGGCCGACGCTCAGGAGGGCTTCGCCGCCTTCCTTGCCAAGCGCCACCCCGACTTTCACCAGCGCCCCTGAGGCGTCTGATCCGAACGATGGAGATCGACCTCGCCCCCGCCGATCACCCCCGCCGGCTCGAGGTGCGGGCCTGGCTGGCCGGCCATTCCGAGCCGTCGCCGAGCGACCTGCAGGCCGCCGGCTACGTGGTCCCGCACTGGGCGCCCCCGTGGGGTGTCGGCGCCGGTCCGCTCGACCAGCTCGTGATCGACGACGAGCTTGCCGCCGCCGGGGTGGTCCGCCCCGACAACCCCATTGGCATCGGCTGGGCCGGGCCCACGATCGCGTTCGCCGGCACAGCCGCGCAGCAACAGCGGTGGCTCCCGGATCTGCTCACGGCCCGGACGTTCTGGTGCCAGCTCTTCAGCGAGCCGGAGGCCGGCAGCGACCTGGCCAACGTGCGCACCACGGCCCGCCTCGACGGCGACCAGTGGGTGATCGACGGCTCGAAGCTGTGGTCGAGCTTTGCCGACCACAGCGACTTCGGCATCCTGCTGGCCCGCACCGAGCCGGACGCGCCGAAGCACCGGGGGATCTCGTACTTCGTGCTACCCATGGACCGTCCCGGGATCACCGTGCGGCCCATCGTCGAGATGTCAGGCGGCCAGCACTTCAACGAGTGCTTCTTCGACGGCGTGCGCATCCCCCACGACCACCTGATCGGTGAGCGCGGGCAGGGTTGGCAGTTGGCCAACGTCACCCTGGCCAACGAACGGGTGTCGTTGTCGACCGGTGGCGTGCTGTGGGGGATGGGCCCCACGACGGCTGCCGTGCTCGATGCCGTCCGCGCTGGAGGACCGCTGTCGTCGGCCCTGATCCGCCAGACCGCGGCCACCGTGCACGCCGAGGGCGTCCTGCTCGAGCTGCTCGGCCAGCGGGCATTGGCAGCCTCGGTGCGAGGCGAACCCCCCGGGCCCGAGGTGAGCGTGAAGAAGGCCCTCGCCGACGAGCATGGTCAGCACGTGTTCGACCTCGCCAGCGCGACGGCCGGCCCTGCCGCGCTGCTCACTGACTGGTCGCCGCCAGGTTCGACGACCCCCCAGTCGTGGGGCACGTGGCAATGGGGTGCGATGTTCAGTCGTGCCCTCACCATCGGCGGGGGGACGAGCGAGGTGCAACGCAACATCATCGGCGAGCGGATCCTCGGCCTGCCGCGGGACTTCTAGGCCGTTTGGCCCACTTCGCTTTCCTCGCGGGCGGCGGTGACCTAGCTTCGCACTGACCCGGAGGAGGGGATCATGAAGCGAGCAAAGAGTCGCAGTACGGCGGCCCTGTTGCTGACCATGGCGGTCGGCGGTGGGTTCTTAGTGGCCTGTGGAGAGCAGCAGGACGCCAACGAAGCAACAGCGGCAAAGTACGGCATCAAGGTTGGCTCCGAAGCCGAGCGCGAGGCCGCGGAGAAGGGTGGCGCGACCAAGGTGACGCCGGGCTCCGAGACGCCAGCGGCTCCGGAGGAGTTCGAGGTCGACGGCGTCAGCCGCGACGTCGACCTGCGCACGCTGCCCCAGGTGCCTGTCACCCAGCGCAAGTTGGCCAAGGAGATGCCCTCACCGCTCGGCATCAAGTCCGTGACCAACGGGGCCGACCAGGCCCTGCAGCCGGCCACGGCCCCAGCCGGGCCCATGCCCGCCGCCACGACGTTTGCCGGCATGAACTTCCTCAACGACGGTGCGGGCTGGCCGCCCGACACCGATGGTGCTGTCGGTCCCAACCACTACATCCAGCTCGTCAACACCTCGATCGCCATCTACACCAAGACCGGCGGCGCCCCGATCGTCAACACGACGCTCGATGCGTTCTTCGGGGCCACCGCGCCGGCGCCGTGCAACGGCAACAACCAGGGCGACCCGGTCGTGCTGTTCGACAAGTACGCCGGCAAGTGGCTCGTCACCGACTTCGCGTGGACCAACTTCAGTGGTGGGCCGTGGTACGAGTGCATCGCCATCTCGAAGGGCAACGACCCGATCACGTCGGGCTGGAACTACTACGCGATCAAGGCCAGCACGACGGCGCTGAACGACTACCCGAAGCTAGGGGTCGGACGGCTGGGCGTCTACATGAGCGCCAACATGTTCACCGGCGCCTCGAGCTTCGCCGGCTCCAAGGTGTGGGCCCTCAACCGCAACAGCTTCAACAAGGCCAAGCTCGGCGTGCAGTCCTTCACCACATCGTCGGCCTACGGATCGCTGCTGCCGGCCAACGCCGACATCGCGCTGCCGCCCGCCGGTCAGCCCGAGGTGTTCGCCAGCTTCGACGTCGGCGTCGTGCAGCTGTTCAAGCTGCTGCCGGTGTTCGGCAACCTCCCGGCGTCGACCTGGACGCCCGTCCCCGTCTCGATCCCGGTGGCCGCCTTCAACACCCCGGTCGCCAACGTGCCCCAGAAGGGCACCGGCACCGACAAGCTCGACACCCTTGGTGACCGCCTGATGTTCCAGGCTCAGTACTCCAACGTCGGTGGCGATTCGTTGTGGATCACCCACAGCGTCAAGAAGAGCCCGTCGAGCAGCGTCACCGGCATCCGCTGGTACCAGATCTCGAACCCGGCCGGCGCCACGCCGACGGTGGCGCAGCAGGGCACCTACTCGCCCGACGGGACCTGGCGCTGGATGCCGGCGTTGGCCGTCGACAAGCTCGGCAACATGGCCGTCGGCTACAGCGCCTCGTCGGGGACCCTGTTCCCCAGCATCCGCTACGCCGGCCGTCTGGTGAGCGATCCAGTGAGCACGCTGCCCCAGGGCGAGACGACGTTCTTCGCCGGCACGGGTAGCCAGAAGGGCGGCTTCAGCCGTTGGGGCGACTACGCCCAGATGACGGTCGACCCCGTCGACAGCTGCACGTTCTGGTTCACCACCGAGCACTACGCGGCGACCGGGAGCAACTGGCAGACCCGGATCGGCTCGTTCAAGTACCCGAGCTGCACCTGACCTGATCGGGGCCGCTCACGCGGCCCCACCTGAGAAAACGCTCTAGGGGCCTGTGACCACGACGTGGTCACAGGCCCCTAGCGTCGCGTTCTCGAGCAGGACGGTACCGGGCCGGGTTCCGCAGGTTGGCCCCGATCTGCAACGGTTCTCTGGTCAGATCGTCAGCAGTGCGAGTGGGGGGACACGACATGGGTGCCAGCGATGCAGTGATCACGGGACGGGTCGAGCCGGGCTGGGAGGCCGTTCACGAGGCCTTCGCCCTCAACTTCGCCGAGCACGGCGACGTCGGCGCCGGTGTCGCCGTGCACCACCGGGGCCGCCTCGTGGTCGACCTGACCGGCGGGTGGTTCGACGCCGAGCAGACGTTGGCCTACGACGACTCGACGCTCCAACTGGTGTTCTCGACGACCAAGGGCGTCACCGCGCTTCTGTGCGCGGCGCTCGTCGACGAGGGCCGTCTCGACCCCGCGGCCACGGTCGCCTCGTACTGGCCCGAGTTCGCCCAGAACGGCAAGCAGGCCATCACGGTCGACGAGCTGCTGAGCCACCGCGCCGGGTTGCCGACCATCGATGCCACGCTCACCTTGGCCGAGGCGCTCGACTGGTTGACGGTGACGGCGGCCCTCGCCGCGCAGGCGCCGCTGTGGCTGCCGGGCACCAAGCACGGCTACCACGCCCTGACGTTCGGCTGGCTGGCCGGTGAGCTGATCCGGCGCATCACCGGCCGCTCGCCCGGGGCCGAGCTGCGCCACCGGGCCGGCGATGCCCTCGGGCTCGACCTGTGGATCGGGCTGCCCGAGTCCGAGGAGGCTCGGGTGTCGCCACTGCTGGCGGCGCCGCCGCCTGATCCGGCCTTCGCCGAGCTCATCGCGCAGATGATGGGACCGGACACCCTCGGGGGCCGTGCCCTCAGCCTCAACGGGACCTTTGGCGCGGGGGCGACGGGGGTCGGTGAGACCTCGATGGCGTGGAACACCAGGGCCGTGCATGCCGCCGAGGTACCCGCGGCCAATGGCATCGGCAACGCCCGGTCGCTGTCGCGGCTCTACGCGGCGGCGCTCGCCGATGTCGACGGCGTCCATCTTTTCAGTCCGCGCACCCGCGACCTCGTCAGCCGAACCCGCACGTCGGGCTCTGATGCCTGCCTGCTCGTGCCCACGACCTTCGGCCTCGGCTTCATGACCGCCGGCCAGTTCAGCCCGATGCTGGGCGAAGGCTCGTTCGGCCATGCCGGCGCTGGTGGCTCGCTGGCCTTCGCCCACCCCGCCAGCGAGGTGGCCTTCGCCTACGTCATGAACCAGATGGACAACAACCTGGCCGGCGACCCCCGCGTTGCCGGCCTGCTGGCCGCGGTGCAGGCCAGCCTCTGACCCGTGCGGTCAGGCCAGTCGGCGCGCCGCGGCGAGCGCGTCGGCTGGAGCGATGTCGGCCTTGGCGCTGAGCCAGCAGGCGATCGGCGCCGCTTGGCGCGCGCTGGCGTGGGCCGCCACGCCGGCCAGCGCCAGCAGTGCTTCGATCTCGGCATCCGTCGGTGCCGGTTGGCCGAGCTCGGCGGCGAAGGCCGCCAACCAGGTCGTCACCTCGGGAACCACATCGCTCATGATGCGACCCTACCGAGCCCGCTGACCCTGAGGCCCACCCACACCCTGCCTCGTCGGCCTGCTCGGCCGCTGCCCGCGCCGTCACCTCTGGCGCCTCACCGCTTCTGCGTCGTCTCCTTCTCAATTTTGAGAACGTCACGGCGCAGATGCCAGCCAGGCCTCTAGTCGGCTCTGGCGGGTGAGTTGGGGGAGGGGCGAGCTGCGAGCTCGGTGCGCAGCGAGCGGGTGAGGCGCAGGTAGAACAGCCCCCACAGCACGCCGAACGCCCCGAACAGTGCGAGCACCCCGCTCACCCCGATGACGGACTCGAGGACGCCGGCGAGGCTGTACGAGATGGCCATCGACAGCGTCGCCAGCGCGAAGTCGGCGGCCATGATCCGGCCCCGCATGTCGTCGGGGGTGGTGAGCTGCAGCCCGATGGTGGACAGCGTCCATTGCGCGCCGCCGCCGAGGTGGGCGATGAGCACCAGCGCGAACGCCACGATGAGTGCCGGTGCCTGGCCGACGAGCGCGTAGGTGATGCCGTAGGAGATGCACGACAGCGCGCAGACCCGCAAGATCCCCGGCACGTCGGTGGTGCGCGCCAACCGGCCCGCGAGCACGGGCCCGGCCACCACCCCGATGCCTCGGGCCGCCAGCAGCAGGCCGGTGCCACCGTCGCCCGCGCCGAAGCTGTCGGTGGCCAGGATCGCCAGCATCCCGACGGTGCCGCTGGCCAAGCCGAAGCCTCCCTTGGACAGCAGCAGGTACAACATCGAGTGGTCGCGCCTCGCGTAGGCGAGCGCCTCCCGGGTGTCGGCGAAGGGCCGCATGCGGGAGCGGACGTGGGTGACGGCGGCGCTTGTCGGCCGCCGGATGCTGGTGATGATGAGCCCGGCCAGCACGAAGCTGGCAGCATCGGCCATGAAGGCAGCGTCGCGTCCGAACACCGTGGCGAAGATGGCGCCGAGCGCAGAGCCGATGGCCAGCATGGCGCCCCAGGTGGCCGAGATGAGCGTGGTCGCCGGCACGAGGTCCTCGGGATCGACGAGGTTGGGCACGGCGGCCTGTGAGGCGGGGCCGAAGAACGCGCCAAGCGCAGTGATGAGCATCTGGGCGGCGAACGCGAGCCACACGGTGCCCGGGCTGCGGGCCAGCAGGAACAACAGCGCCGCCCCCACCTGCATCGCCGAGACCACCACCATCACCTTCTTGCGGTCGAATCGATCGGCGACCGGTCCCGCGAAGGGCGTCATCAGGAACGCCGGGAGGCTCTGGGCCACGAAGACCAGCGATGCCGCCAACGCTGAACCGGTGAGGTCGAGGACGAGGCCGATCATGGCCACGGTGGCGAACCAGTCGCCGCAGTACGAGACGACCTGCGCGGTGAACAGCCGCCGGAAGTCCCGGTTGCCGCGCAGGAGGGTCAGCACGGCTCAGTCACTGCGGGTGGCGTGGTCGTGCAGGATCGAGGCGACGCTGGCCGTGACCCGCCGAGCCGTCGGCAGGTGCAGGAACTCGTTGGGGCCATGCGCATTGGCTCCTGGCCCGATCACTCCGGTGATGACGAACTGGGCGGCGGGGAACCGCTCGCCGAGCATGCCCATGAACGGGATGGTGCCACCCTCGCCGAACATCCGTGCCGGCCGGCCGAACGTCGCCTCCGATGCCCGCTGCAGCGCGTCGGCGAGCCACGGCGCGAAGGCGGGTGCGTTCCAACCGGAGGCCGCGTCGGAGTCGGTGAACGTGACGGTGGCGCCGTAGGGCGGGTCGGCGGTGAGCGCGTCTACCAGCGCGCGACGGGCGGCCTCGGCGTCGACGGTCGGCGGCACCCGCATCGACACCTTCAGCGAGGTGAACGGGCGCAGGACGTTCCCGGCACGGTCCCCAGGGGGCAGCCCGTCGGCACCGACGATGGCCAGGGCGGGGCGCCAGGTGCCATCGAGGAGCTGCTCGATCGGCTCGTCGCTGATCGGCTGCGTGCCGCCCTCGAACGGGAACGGATCGATCGCCGCCGTCGGCAGCTCGGACGCGGTCAGGCGGGCCTCGGCAACCCGGTCAGGCGGGATGGCCGCGTGCATCGCCGGCAGCAGCACTGCGCCGGTGGACTCGTCCTCGACGCGGCTGAGCAGTTGCCGAGCGATGCGGAAGCTGGAGGCCACGATGCCCCCGGCCTGACCTGAGTGCATGCCCTGCTCGAGCACCCGAACGGTGAGCGTGCCGCCGACCAGGCCGCGCAGGCTGGTCGTGATCCACAGGCGCTCGTAGTCCGCGCACCCTGAATCGAGGCACACGACGAGGCTGGGCTGCCCGAGCCGAGGGGCCAGGGCTTCGACGTGCGCGGGCAGGTCGGGACTGCCGCTCTCCTCGCTGGCTTCGATGAGCACGACGCAGCGCACGTGCTCGCCGCCCGCGGCGCGCACCGCCTCGATGGCGGTGAGGGAGGCGAACACGGCGTAGCCGTCGTCGGCCCCGCCGCGGCCGTAGAGGCGCTCGCCCTCGACAACAGGCGTCCACGGGCCGAGGTCGGCCCGCCAGCCGGTCATCTCGGGCTGCTTGTCGAGGTGGCCGTACAGCAGCACCACGTCATCGGGCCGGGCCGCAGCGGCGGCCGGGGTGGCGGGGATGTCGATGACGACCATCGGCGTGCGCTCCGCCAGCTCGACGACCTCGACGGTCATCCCCTCGATCGAACGGGACCGGCACCACGAGGCAACGAGTTCGACGGCGTCGGCCATGTGCCCGTGGGCCCGCCAATCGGCGTCGTAGGCCGGGGACACGTTGGGAATCGCGATGAAGTCCGTGAGCGCCCCCATGATGTCGGCGTCCCACGTGCGGTCGGTGACGGCGGCGATCACAGCAAGGTCGAGGCTCACGCCCCGAGGTTAGGGGTGAGGTAGGCGTCGCGACCGTGCCGGACCGAGCGGGCCTCCCACGTGGGCCGGTGGCTCGGGGCGTTGTCAGCCTGGCAGCGGCAAGCGGTTGAGCAGCCAGTCGAATGGGGCGTGGTCGATCACGAAGCGCAGGATGGGGGCCACGAACCCTGGCAAGGTCCCTCGATCCTCGGCGTCGGTGACAGCCCGGTCGAATCCGGAGCGGAGCGCCTTCTCTGCGGTGGCCTTGTCCCAGGTGACGTTCTGGCCGCCCTTGGGGTCGAAGCTCAACACGAGCTCCTCACGGGTCGTACCGAGCTCGCAGGCGGCGCCGTTGAGCCCGCCGAGCGCGATGCGCTGGACCGCCCCGTCGAGGCCTGAACCGGCGTACGGGGAGGCGGGAGCGGTGCACGGGTCGACTCGTACGTACTGGCCGATGTCGGCCGCGCCGGCGGCGTGCTGGACGACTGGGAGCGCGACTGCGGCCGCAATGATGGCGACCAAGGCCACGTAGGCGGTCGCGGAGGGCTCACGGGTGGGGAGCAGGATCCCCCGCGGGCGCGACCGGGCCAGCACGACGGCGATGCCAGCGGGCACAGCGGCCAGCAGGGCCAGCAGTGCGGCGATCAGGAACGAGCTGCGAAACCCTCGCATGAGCACCTCGGCCAGGGCGTCGGAGAAGGCCGCCTCGACGGAGCGGAGCTCGGGCTTGGTGTCGCTGCCTCGCTTGACGAAGGCATGCTCGATGTCGGGGTACTGACCGACTGGGGTGTCGCGCACGACGTTGCGCAGCTCCCAGGCGAGGGGCACCTTCTCGTTCAGCGCCAGCCGGGCGTCGAGCACCACCGCCGTGCCCTTCAAGGTGGCGTCCTTGGTGGCTTGCTCGAGGTGGTTCGACAGGGTGGGTGCCATCAGCACGAGCCCGATGACGAGCCCGAGGTGGCGGAACGCCACCGACCGGGAGGCCGAGCGCACCATCCCGCCGTCGACGGTGGCTGCGATCGGGCCGAGTGTCGAGACCACGAGACCGAAGCCGGCGCCACAGATGGCCAGCGCGACTGCGGCCCAGGGGGCGCGCGCCTCGGGGAGGTAGGCGAGTCCGACCAGGCCGAGAGCGAGCACGATCGCCCCGCTGATGCCTCGGCCGAGTGCCGGCAGTCGGGCCGCGAGCGGGCGCACGGCCAGCGCGGCCAGGGGCAACGTGCTGACCACCGCGGCGCCCTGGAGCGGCTCGAAGCGCCAGATCTCGACCACGAGCAGCACGCCGAGGAACAGCGCCCCGACGAGGCCACCGAACACCAACGCATACCCGATGTCAGCGACGAGCGCCCCGCGCTGCGGGCGTCCGGGCACGTCGTGGGCCGCCGTGCGGACCTGCGTGGCGGTGGCGAGCGCGATGGCGGCCACGATCGCCACCGGAGCCTGGAAGAGGAACACCGCCCGCCAGGTGAGGAGCTGGGTGACCAGCCCGCCGATGGCCGGACCCGCCGCCGCGCCGAGCGTGGCCGCCAGCGCCCACGAGGCGCGGCCGGCGTCGACCCCGCCCCGCAGCGCGGCCAGCACCGGCCACGAGCAACCCAGCAGCAGCGCGGCGCCGACGCCCTGGAGGCACCGGCCGGCCAGCAGCACGGCGAGCGAGGGGGCGGCTCCACACAGCAACGATGCCGCGGCGAAGACCCCGAGGCCGATGACGATGGCCGTGGCGGGCCTCAGGCGCTTGTGCACCGCCGCCAGCACGATGCCCGCCACGGCTACCACGAGGGCGTAGGACGTGATGACCCACGACACGCCAACCACCGTGGTGTCGAAGGCCCCGTAGATCTCGGGCAGGGCCAGTACGACGATCGACGCGTCGGCGAAGGCCAGGCCAACGGCCACGGTGAGCAGCGCAGCCACGACGCGGTGGGCGGTGACCGGAGGGCCGACCTCGGGGGCCGCCCAGGCGGAGGTGGTGACGTCGCTCAGCGCCGCACCGCCTGCAGGCGTTCGATGATCGCCTCGGCCTCGCGCACCATCGTCTCGACGATCTGGCCGGCGGGGATGAGCGTGGAGATGGCGCCGACGCCTTGGCCACAGGGCATGAACTCGCGCTTGACGTCGACCAGGGTGTGGTCGTCGGCGCCGAGGTGGTTAACGCCGTGCTGCATCGACGAGATGGCCTGGCGAGGGAAGGGCTGCAGCTCGTCGGGGTGCTCCTCGAAGTGCTGGGTCCACTCGGTGCGCACCACCCGGCAGGTCTTGCCGGTGTAGGCGCGACTGACCACGGTGCCGTCCTCGGCCAGGCCGAGCAGCGTCTCTTTGTACCCGGGCACGGCGCGTGCCTCGGGGGTGGCGATGAAGCGGGTGCCGATCCACACCCCGTCGGCGCCGAGGCCCAGTGCGGCGACCAGGCCTCGACCGTCGAACAGGCCACCCGCGGCGACCACTGGCACACGACTCCCGACGGCGTCGACGACCTGGGGAACGAGGGCCATCGTGGCGACGGTGCCGGTGTGCCCGCCCGCCTCGGTGCCCTGGGCCACCACGAAGTCGCAGCCGCTCTCGACGGCACTGACGGCGTGGCGGACCTTGCCGGCCATGCTCCCCACGAGCACACCCGCCGCATGCAGCCTGTCGATGGCGTCACGGGGCACCCCGAGGCCGGCCACGAAGGCCTTGGCGCCTCCGTCGATGACCGCCTGGACACCGGCGTCGACCTGGCCGGCGAGGGCGGTCAGCAGGTCGACGCCGAACGGCTTGCTGGTACCGGCGCGGGTGGCGGCCATCTCCTCGATCAGTTGCTCGTTGCTCATCGTCGATGCGCCCAGCGTGCCGAAGCCACCGGCTTGGCTCACCGCGGCGGCCAACCGGCTGTAGGAGACACCGCCCATCCCGGCCAGCATCACGGGGTGCTCGATCTCGAGCAGGTCGGTCAGGCGAGTGCGCATCTGGCGATGCTAGGCATCGAGCCTGTGCAACGAGGGTCGCCACGCCCTCGGGGGGAGCGGGCGTGGCGACCCTCGTTGCCGTGCCACTTCACCCGACGCGACCCGTGGCTCCGTGACAGCGGTAACGGTACGAGGGCGAGGTTTCGTGGATGTGTCGTCGGGGTGAAGGGCGCGAGGCACCTGTTGGTCGGCGTGTGAACGCCCTGCTGCGGGCGCAGGCGCTGCCTCAGACGTCGCCGCGAAACGCTCCGGGACGGGCCAGGAACTGGCGGTGCCACCTGGCCGGGGTCAGCGCGATTGCGCGCGGTTCGTCCTCGAACAGCCACCGCCCGAAGTTGCGCCGCGTCCACCCGGTCAGCCCGGCAACGCGCACCGCACCGCGGGCCCCACGCTCGGAGTGCAGCACGCGACCGAGCGCGACGGACATGCGGTGGTCGGCGACCAGCTCGTGGCGCACGGCATCGACGTAGTCGCGCTGAGCGCGACCAGGGTCGCGCGGCCCCGCACCGGCGATCGCCCGGGCGGCCAGCACCCCGGTGAGGAGTGCCTGGCCGATGCCCTCGCCGGTGAGGGCATCGGCGGCCGCGGCGGCATCGCCCACGAACAGGGCGCGCCCGAGGCCGAGCGGGGCCTGGTCGATGCGAGCCGGGATGGGCCACGCCTTGTGTGGGCTCTCGGGGCGGGCGTCGGGGCCGAGCGCGGCCCGGAGGTGAGGGCGGTCGGCGAGGTCGGCCCAGGTGGCCTTCATGTCTTGGACGCGACGCTCGCCGTCTCGCAGAACGCCGAAGCCGAGGTTCACCCGGCCGCCCGGCAGCGGGAAGCTCCACGCGTAGCCCGGCAGGAGGTCGGGTTCGAACCAGACGCAGAGCCGGTGGGCGGCAGGGCCGCTGACCCCCTGCCAGTACTGGCGGAACGCGTGCCACTCGCCGAGGTAGCCCGCGGTGGCCAGGCCGAGGGCCTTGCGCAGCGGTGACCACATGCCGTCGGCGCCGATGACGAAGCTCGCCTCGATGGGGCCAAGCCCGTCCACGTCGACCACCACCTGGTCGCCGTCATGGTGAGCACCGACGAGCCCGTGCCCGTCGAGGACCTTGACGCCGTGGGACCGGGCGAGGTCGACGAGGGCTGCGTCCAGCTCGGCTCGGGGAGCGACCGCGGCATACGTGCCCACGCCCACCGGCATGGGGAAGCGCACGGTGCGCCCTGATGGCGAGCGCACCCAGGCGGCGTCGACCTCCATCCAGTTCGGGATGCTGACGGGTTCGAGCCCGAGGTCTTCGAGCAGGCGCAACGCTCCGGTGGTGAGGCCGTCACCGCAGCACTTGTCGCGCGGGAACCTCGCCTTGTCGATCACCATGACCTCGCGTCCCGCCCTGGCCAGCGTGATCGCGGCGGCACAACCGGCCGGGCCAGCGCCCACGATCAGCGTGTCGGTCGTCGTCATCATCGGCCCCCGAGGCTACGAGCCCCAGCCGCCCCTACCAGCGCCGCAGCCGGTCCTGCCCTGCCGTTACCCGGCCCGCCGCTTCCCGGCCTTCTGTGGCATCTCCTTCTCGCCCTCCTTTCTGGGAACCAGGTGACGCAGATGGGTCGCAGCGAGGCTCGTCAGGCGGCGCGGCGCATGGCAAGGACCTCGGCCAGGCGGGCCGCCACTCGGGCCGGCTGGCGAGTGACCATGAGCCAGGTGAAGCGCAGGACGGGCCAGCCCTGCGCGGCCAGTTCTGCGTCACGAGCCCGATCGGCTTCGAACGAGCCGCGGGTGCCGTGGACGTCCCACCCGTCAACCTCGACGATGACCTTGGACGCCGGGAACGCAAAGTCCACCTCGTGGCGCCCGATGACGAGGTGGAAGGTTGGTGCCGGTAGCCCGTGGATCGAACTACATGGCGCAGATGCCCCGGGCCGACGGGGCCGGGGCACAGGTGGGGGTTGTGCACCGACGGACGGTGTCGGCCATGATGAGCGGCCGTCAGCGCCGGCCCCGGCGCGTGCTGCAGGCCCGCTCAAGGAGACTCGAACGCCCATGACCCGCTTGTGTGAAGGTCGCATCGCCATCGTCACCGGAGCAGGTCGCGGCATCGGCCGCGAGCACG
>JBBRTJ010000029.1:0-33608 GCA_038244535.1 Acidimicrobiales bacterium
AGTGGGTGATGCTGCCGAACGTGCTCGGCATGGCCCTTCACGCCGATGGCGGGCTGATGGCGACCAAGCCCTACGCCGCCGGTGGCGCCTACATCGACCGCATGAGCGACTTCTGCCGTGGCTGCTCGTTCGACCGACGCCGGCGCGTCGGTGAGGACGCCTGCCCGTTCACGACGCTGTACTGGGCGTTCCTCGACCGTCACCGCGACGCCTTCGAGAGGAACCCGAGGATCGTCCAGCAGGTGCGGGCCGCGTCACGTCTCGGTGACCTTGACGCCGTGCGCGCCCGAGCCGCTGAGGTCCTCGCCCGCCTCGACGCCGGCACGCTGTGACCTCAGGCGCAAAGGAGGCGCACATCCAGGCCGTCGTCGCCAACGCCACCTGCCCAGTCCGAGGACAGGCGTTGACCGCTGTCAGGGTCGTGCCTAGCTTGGGCGGACCGAGCAAGGAGGCAGCGTGACATCGCTGGCAGACCGTCCACACAGCGCGCTCATCGTCATCGACATGCAGCGAGACGTCGTTGGCCACGCGTACGACGTCGAGCGTGTTGTTGCGAACATCAACATCCTCGTCGACAAGGCCCGGGCCGAGAAGGTGGCGGTCATCTGGGTGCAGCACTCCGACGACGACATGCCGCAGGGCTCCGAGGGCTGGCAGTACGTCGCGGAGCTCGAGCGCAACGAAGGCGAGCCGCTCGTAAACAAGCGCTATGGCGACTCGTTCGAGGAGACCGACCTCGAGTCGCTCCTTGCCGAGCGCAAGGTCGGCCGTCTGGTGGTCACCGGAGCGCAGACCGACGCCTGCATCCGCTCGACGCTGCACGGCGCCCTGGTGCGGGGCTACGACACCACTCTCGTCGGCGACGCGCACACGACCGAGGACATGCGCGAATGGGGGGCGCCGCTCACACCCGATCAGGCCATCGCCTACACGAACCTGTACTGGAGCTGGTCGACGGCTCCTGGTCGCACGGGTGGCACGGTCCCGACGGCCGAGGTCGACTTCGCCACCTGATGACGCGGGCGTCGCCGATCACGTTCAGTCGTCGGCCAGCGGCACGATGGTCTCCGTCGGGTCAGGCGCGGGTGAACCGGGGCGGCCGTCGGCCCGCCATGGCCCGCACGCCCTCGGCGAAGTCGGCCGTGCCGCGCAGGCGGATCTGCTCGGCCCTCTCGTGGCCCGTGGCGGCAGCAACGGCATCGGCCAAGCCGGCCCGCAGCGTGGCGCGGATGGCCTCGACGGCGAAGGGCGCGCTCGCCGCGATCTCGGCCGCGAACGTGATGGTTGCCGCATCGAGCTCGTCGGCTGGATGGACCCGATCGGCCAATCCGATGGCGACCGCCCCGTCGCCGGTGATGCGCCGGCCGGTGTACAGCAGCTCGGCGGCGCGCTGCTGGCCGACGAGGCGAGGAAGCGTGACCGAGAGGCCGAAGCCGTGGTGGAAGCCAAGGCGGGCGAAGTTGGCGCTGAAGCGCGCTGTGGTCGAAGCGATGCGGAAGTCCGCCGAGAGCGCTAGCCCCAAGCCCCCGCCGATCGCCGCGCCCTGCACCGCCGCCACGATCGGCTTGCGGGTTCGAAACAGCCGGACTGCTGCCGTGTAGAGCTCGCTCGTCGAGTCGGGGCGTGACCCCCGAAAGTCGGCACCGGCGCAGAAGTGCTTGCCCTCGGCGCGCAGCACGACCACGCGGCACGCATCATCGCGGTCGAGCGCCTCCAGCCCATCGGCGATCGCCACGATCATCTCGACGCTGAAGTAGTTGTCAGGCGGGCGGCAGAGCCGCACCTCGCCGACGTGCTCGGCGAGCACACCGACCTCGACGATCGGCCCGCTCATGGCAGTCGCGACCTCGGTCATCAGCGCACCGTAACTCCACCGGTTCGCAGCGAGCCGCCCGACGCCTTCCCCGAGGTGCAAGCGCTCGTTGCTCGCCTTCACCGTGAGGATCAGGCGTCGGCGCCCGACTTCGCTCGCCTGCTCCTCGAGGTTGCCGGGCGGTCTCGTCAGAGCGCGAGGACGTGGTACTCGTGTCCGGGAAGGGCGACGTACAGCCCATCGGCCTGCACGGCGGTGCCGTCGCGCTCGTAGACGGCACCCGACAACAGGTCGGTGAAGGTGAGTGAGCGACCGTCCAGGTCGGTCCACGGCACCCGCACGCGTCCGTCGGCACCCTGGTCGGTCAGGTTCACCACCACGAGGTGGCGGCGATCGACGGCCGTCCACGTCCAGGCGGCGAGCCGCTCGGCGCTGCTGTTGTCGGCCCAACCCTCGATCGGGGCCATCGCCCACCCGCCTTGGCGGAGCCCGCCGGCGAGCGCGGTGAGCAGGCGGTCGACGAACGCCGCCAGCTCGAGATCGGGCTCCTCGATCGGGCGACGGCCGAGGATCACCGGCACGCGCGCTCGCCGGCCGTCAGCCTCGCCTTCGTGGAGGAGTGCGACGCCGGGCACCGTGAACACCGTGACGAGGGCGGCCCGGTGCGCCGCTGGGTCGAGGACCGAGGCGGCGCGAGGCTCGTCGTGGTTCTCGACGAAGCGGATGGTGTGGCGCTGGTAGTCCACATCGGCGCCGAGGTGGGCCCTCACCTCGCCTGCGGGGACGCCGTGCACGAGCCGGTCGTACAGGCGCTTGTCGTAGCAGGCGTCGAACCCCTCGGCGAGGAGCGCGGGCTCGAGGTCCCAGTACGCCTCGGCCCAGAAGACGAAGCCGGGATGGGAATCGCGGACCGGGCCGATGACCGTGGGCCAGTAGCCGCGCCCGCCGTCGGGGCTCGGGCCACCCGATGCGTGCTCGCCCCAGGTGCGCCAGAGCACGTCGTCGAGCATGAGCATCGCCATGTCGCAGCGCACGCCGTCGCACTGGTCGGCGATGCCGCTCACGACCTCGACCATCGCCGCCCGGAGGCCGGTGTGCGAGGAGTCGAGCTGCACGACCTCGGGCCAAGCCGGGAAGTACGGGTCCCGGCCGCAGGCCAGCACGTGGCCGCCCGCTTCGATGAACGATTCGGGGTGAGCGACGAGGTCGTCGGCCGTCCCGGCCACGAAGAACTCGGGGTGCTCGACCACCCAGCGGTGGTCGGGAGCGACGTGGTTGGGCACCAGGTCGAGCACCAGGCGCACCCCACGGGCGGCGAGCGCGCCTCGGGCGATGGCCAGGCCGGCGGTGCCACCGAGCCGCGGGTCGACCGAGTAGTCACGCACGCAGTAGGCCGAGCCCACGACGTCGGCCTGGGTCAGGTCGGCCAGCGTCTCAGCCGCTGCCGCCTGCATGCCGGGGTTCGACCGGGCGATCGCGGCACCGCGCTCGCTGCGCTGCCACACGCCCATGAGCCAGACGGCATCGATGCCGGGCCGAGCGACGTCATCCCACACGTCGTCGGGCACGTTGGCCAAGGTCACGGACCGGCCGAGGCGCCCGCTCAGCTCGGTCAGCCACACCCAGGTGAAGATCTCGTGGACGACGGGATCGGCGGGCCAAGGTTTCATGGCTCTACCCCCGGGTCCGGCGGGCGGCGGTGGCGTCGCCCATCGGGGCATCGGCCAGCCGTCGGTAGGGCCGGGCTAACGACCGGCCGCCCCCGGCGAGGATGGCATCGGCGTCGAGGTCACCGAACAGCTGGATGAGGCGGGCGACCACACCGGTCCACCCGGTCTGGTGCGAGGCCCCGAGCCCGGCGCCGTTGTCGCCATGGAAGTACTCGTAGAACAGCACCAGGTCACGCCAGTGCTCGTCGGTCTGGAACATCTCGGTGCCGCCGTACACGGGGCGCCGGCCATTCTCGTCGCGCAGGAACGTGCTCACGAGACGGTCCGAGATCTCCTTGGCGACCTCGAACAGGGTCATCTGGTGGCCGGAGCCGGTGGGGCACTCGATCGTGAAGTCGTTGCCGTAGTACTCGTAGTGCTGCAGGAGCGCCCGCACGATCACCAGGTTGATGGGGAACCACACCGGACCCCGCCAGTTGGAGTTGCCCCCGAACATCCCGGTGGTCGACTCGGCCGGCTCGTACTGCACCGTGTACTCGTGACCGCCGATGGCGAACACGTAGGGGTGGTCGAGGTGCCAGCGCGAGATCGACCGGATGCCGTGCGGTCCGAGGAAGCGCTCCTCGTCGAGCATCCGCCCGAGGATGCGGCGGAGCTTGGGCTCGTTGACGAGCGACAGCACGTGGCGCCCGCTGGCCCCGGGTCGCAGCGGGTCGGCGATGTTGCCGAGCAGGTCGCCGTTGCGCTCGAGGTAGTCGAGCACCGTGGTACGCAACCGGGGGAAGCGGGTGAGCACGTCGGGATCGAACACGGTGGTCGCGCACATGGGGAGCAGCCCGACGATCGAGCGCACCTTGAGCCGCATGCCGGTGCCGTCGGGCAGGCGCAGGACGTCGTAGAAGAAGCCGTCCTCGTCGTCCCACATCTCATCGGGGTGGTCGCCGACCGGGTCGGTGGCGGCCGCAATCAGGAAGAACCGCTGGAGGAAGCTCTGGATGAAGTCCTCGTAGTGGGGATCGGTCTCGGCCAGGATCAGGGCGAGGTCGAGCATGTTCTGACTGAACAGCGCCATCCACGCGGTGCCGTCGGCCTGCTCGAGGTGGCCGCCGGTCGGCAGCGCCGCGCTGCGGTCGAACACCCCGATGTTGTCGAGCCCGAGGAACCCGCCTTCGAACACGTTGCGGCCGCCGGAGTCCTTGCGGTTGACCCACCAGGTGAAGTTGAGCAGCAGCTTGTGGAACGACTCGCGCAGGAACGCGATGTCCGCTCCTTGCGCACCGCTGACGGCGTCGTCGAGGGAGTGGACCAGGAGCGTGGCGAGGGCGTGGACCGGCGGGTTCACGTCGCCGAAGTTCCACTCGTAGGCCGGCACCTGGCCCGTCGGGTGCAGGTACCCCGGTGACAGCATGAGGTCGAGCTGGCCCTTGGCGAAGTCCGGGTCGACCATCATGAGCGGGACCGTGTGGAACGCCAGGTCCCACGCTGCGTACCACGGGTACTCCCACGTGTCGGGCATCGAGATCACGTCGTGGTTGATCAGGTGGAACCACGACTCGTTGCGGGTGCCCTTGTGAAGCGGTGAGCGCAGGGGGTGGGCGGATCGTTCCCGAAGCCACTGGTCGACGTCGAAGTTGTAGGTCTGCTTCGACCAGAGCATCCCGGCCAGGGCCTGGCGCATGACCGACCGGGCGTCGTCGCTCACGCTCGGCGGGGTGATGGCGTCGTAGAACTCGTCGGCCTCGGCGCGGCGGATGGCCACGATCTCGTCGAAGCCGGCGAAGGGCGCGGGGTGAGCGTCGAGGGCCCCCTCGGCCAGCCGGATCCTGTACGTGACCGAACCACCAGCGGGGACCACGAAGCGGACGTGAGCCGCCGCCTTGGTGCCCTCGCCGGCAGGGTTGACCGTGCCGGCGCGTCCGTTGACCACGTGGTCACCGATGCCGTCCTTGGCGAACCCGCTGAACGTGTGATCACCGAACACCCGGGCGGCGTTCGTCTCGTTCTCGCAGAACAGCAGCGCGGCGCCGGGCTCGCCGTGGAAGTGGAGCTGGCCGAGCTCGTGGTGCTCGACCTGCACCACCGGGTGGTCGCCCGCCACGGTCGACAGGCGGGGCTTGGGATCGCGCGGGGCCCACGACCAGGTGTTGCGGAACCACAGCGTCGGCAGCAGGTGGATAGCGGCGTCCTCGGGCCCTCGGTTGTGCACCGTGACCCGGCCGAGGAGGTCCTCGGGGCCGTCCTTGGCGTACTCGACCTCGACATCGAAGTACCGGTTGTCGGCAAAGACACCCGTGTCGAGCAGCTCGTACTCCATCTCGAAGCGCGACCGCTGGCCGTTGACGCGCACCAGCTCGTCGTAGGGGAACGCGGCGTGTGGGTACTTGTAGAGCCACCGCTGATAGGAGTGCGTCGGAGTGTTGTCGAGGTAGAAGTAGTACTCCTTGACGTCCTCGCCGTGGTTGCCCTCGCTGTTGGTCAGTCCGAAGAGGCGCTCTTTCAAGATGGGGTCGTGCTCGTTCCACAGGGCCAGCGAGAGGCAAAGGCGCTGCTTGGTGTCCGACAGACCGGCCATGCCGTCCTCACCCCAGCGATAGGCCCTCGAGCGGGCCTGGTCATGGGTGAAGTAGTTCCACGCGTCGCCGTTCGACCCGTAGTCCTCTCGCACGGTGCCCCACTGGCGTTCGCTGAGGTACGGACCCCATGCCCGCCAGTCGACTCCGACCCGCGCCTCGCGCAAGCGCTGTTCCTCGGCAGTCAGTTCCATGGTTGGTCCTCGGTGTCGGGGGGATGACGTGATGATCGTCGCACCACGAGCCATGGAGACGCACGGCGGTCACCAACTGTTCACCCTGCTGTCAGCCGGGGGCTCACCTCGGCGGCGCGGGCGAGGCGGTTGGCGGTGTCGCGCAGGAAGCTTCGCAAGGCCATCTCGTAGATCCAGCCCGCCCCTCGGCGGGTGACCGTGAAGGTCGAGTGCCACCGGACGAGGGTCCCGTCCTCGCTCGGCTCGAAGGTCACATCGGCGCGGTAGCCGCCGAGGGGCATGCCCGAGACCAGGACGTAGGCGAACCGGTGGGGAGGCTCGTAGGCGACCACCTCCTCGTGACTGGTCGTGCGGCCGACGCGAAAGCGCCGTTTGGCGCCGACCCCTTCGAGGTCGAGGTCGCCGTCGCCTTCGCGCTCGGCTTCGCTTGCTCGTGACCACGTCACCCAACCTGCAGTGTCGGCCATGACGGCGAAGAGGCGTTCGGGTGTGGCGGTGGAGGTCGTGGCGACCTCGATCGTGCGCTGCTTCATGTACCTGATGGTACACGTACCGCGTGGTACACTGGCAACCCATGACGACGATCGAGTCAGGCTCGCCCCGCCAGGTGCTGCTCGACGGGGCGATGGCGTACGTCCGCGAGCACGGCGTCACCGGCCTGTCGCTGCGCCACCTCGCCGCCGCCATCGGCACCAGCCACCGCATGCTCGTGTACCACTTCGGGTCGAAGGAGGGCCTGCTGGTCGCCATCGTCGAAGCGGTCGAGGCCGAGGAGCGCCACCGAACCGCCGCCCTGGGCCAGCGCCGGTCCGGTTCGGCCCGCTCCATCCAAGGGGACGGTCTTGCCGCCGGCTTGAGGGCGGCGTGGGCCGAGTTCTCCTCACCCGAGCACGACCAGGCCGAGCGCCTGTTCTTCGAGCTCTACGGGCAGGCGCTCCAAGGCATCGAACCCATGGACTCGCTGCTGCCCGGGCTCGTGCACGACTGGCTCCCCGAGGGTCCGGCGGCGGCCCGCCAAGAGCATCGGCTCGTCATGGCCGTGGTGCGGGGACTGCTGCTCGATCTGCTCGCCACCGGCGATCGCGTCGAGGTCGATGCCGCCTTCGAGCGCTTCGTCGCGCTGGTGTCACGCCCTCGTCAGCCCGTCAGGGGTAGCTCACCACGGTGACGGGGGTGTCCGGGTTGGCAATGGTCGAGGAGCCACCGACGCCGTTCACCACGTTCAAGATGCCACCCGAGCCTGAGCTGGGGTCGAGGAAGATCGTGAGCAGGTCGTTGAGACTGCCCGGAGGAAGGGTGGACGGCACCACGAACGCGTTCGCTGCGAAGATGTTCACGCCCTGGTTGAAGAAGCTGTAGCTGCCCATGCCGTAGCCCGTGAAGCTGGTCGCCGAGCTCGCGACCTTGAGCGCGGGGTAGCCCTCGACGCCGGGCTCTGCCATCCATGCCGCCTGGCTGGGCGGGTCGTAGGGCATCTCGTTCTGGAAGAAGACGACGGTGCCGCGAGCGCCGTTCCAGATGGTCTCGTACTTCTGGTAGTGCTCGACGAAGAGCCCATAGGCCGTCACGTCCTCGCCGTTGACGATGACCCCCGTGTCGGCAGTGTTGGAGGTCCACCCCACGCCGTTGCCATGGTCGGCCCGCCACGCCCAGATGTCGTCGAGGATCACGTTGTTGCTGTTCACCTCGAGACTGACCTTGGCTTTGCCGGCGGTTGCGCCACCGATGCGGAAGAACACGTCCTGCAGGGCCGTCGGGTCGTCGGCATCGCTCTTGTGCCGGTGACGGCCGCCGACCTGCAGCAGCACCGGCGAGGTCACGGGTCCGGCGTCGAAGATGAGGCCGGAGAGGTCGACACCAGGCACGTCGCCGACGGTCATCGCGACGACACCGTTCTGCGGCACGACGGTCGGCAGGCCGAGCCCGAGGACCACGGTGTCGGCCCGCTTCACCTTGATCGTCTTGGCGATGCTGTAGATGCCCGGGGTGAAGATCAGGTGCTTGCCCTGTGACAGCGCGCTGTTGATCGCCGTGACCTTGTCGGTCGGCTTGGCGATGAAGAACTGACTGATCGGGATCGAGGAGCCGGCCGCCGCCCCAGCGCCCCAAGTCGTGCCGCTGGAGCCAAGGGCCGGAGCAGGGACGAAGACGTTGTAGCTGCCGGCGGCGTCCACGTAGAGGAACGGCGCCTCTCGCGTCACCGGGCTCGTGGCGAGCGTCGTGTACGGGCCGTCGCATGCCGGAGCCGCCGGGAAGCACTGGGCGGGAGCGCCCACGACGCCCGAGAACACCTGGTTCCAGACGCCGTTGGTCCAGCCGTCCAGCTCGCTGTTGCGGACCATGAACTGCTGCTGCGAACCGTTGATGACCGTGCCGCCCTCGAACGCTGAATCGGCGATGAAGCCCCCGCTCGCGAAGGACGGACCGGTGCAGTAGTCCATGAGCGTGACGTTGCCGCCCGTGACGTGGACGCGGCGCATCGGTGCAGCCTGAGACACGGCCCAGAACTCGCCGCTGTAGCAGCCGAAGCCCGGCGTGGTCACGTTGATGGTCAGGTTCGACACGGACCGCCAGAAGTTGTTGAGCGCCGTACAGCTGCCGCTCACGCACTGGTTGCGGACGTAGATCGAACCGTTGATGACGACGTCGTTCGGGGAGAGGCCGAGGCCCGCCACCGTCGTGTAGTAGCCGACCTCGAAGTTGAGGGGGGCGGTGCTCGACCCGTAGGTGCCGGGCTTGAAGAGCAGCGCGTAGCGCTGCGGTCCGAACTGGTTGCTCACCTGCTGAGCCGCGATGGCATCGACGGCGGTCTGGATCTGGCTCGTCGCCATGCTGGGGTCAAAGACCAGCACGTTCGGCCCGAAATCGGGCGCCGCCACCGTTGCCGGGGCGGCCGCTGGGAAGCGGTCGGAGCCGACGACCGGGAGCCTGCTTGACGGCACCGTCTCGGCCCCCGCGGCTCCAGCCACGAGCGGCAGGCCGAGGAGGCCGACAAGTCCGGATGCCAGTACGAGTACCGACCGTGTCCTGCGAGTCATCGCGAACCCCCTCAACCACGTGTGCGCCGGACGCTACGCCCGTGCCGGAAGCCGGTCAACGGGCGTGGGCCCGGGCCTCGGCCCCGGGTGGGGGGGGTCGGCTCGGCTCAGACAGCGGTGAACGGCAGGTGGTAGGGCCACCCTGGGTACGGACTGTCCACCGCCGGATCGGCGTTGCACGGCCAGCACTCAAAGACGAACTCTTGGGCCCCGTAGTCGACCCGCACGATGCCGTACCCGTCCTTCTTGAGGTTGCGATCTCCCACCATCCGGCTCGAGTGGTACGCCGCCCACCGCGCCTGGGTGACCGACGGGTTGGCCACGGCCAAGACGTGCACCCGGTTGCCGAAGGCGTCGGTGAAGTCCCCGGTCGAGGGGGTGGCCTCAGGGTTCGCGAGCGGGCGGGGCTCGAACCAACGCTGGTAGCCAGACCCCACCGCGGGCCCGGTGAACTGCACGGGGCCGTCGGTGAAGGTCTGCAGCCCGTGGCGCACGAGGCTGGCGAGGTGCTGGTCTCCCGACAGCACGATCGCGCCCGCCGCCTTCACCAGCGCCACCGCCGTGGACCGGTTGAGCGGGGGGTATCCGTTGGAGTCGTAGTCCACCGCCGGGGCGTTGGTGGAGCGGGTGCTGAGCGTGGCCCACAGCGTCTGGGTCAGCACCACCTTGGGCATCCCGAGGTCCATCAGCGCCCACTCCGACAAGAACAGCTCCTGGCGAGCGCCGAGGAGCTCGAGTGAGGTTGGGGTCAGCGCCTGGCCGGTGGTCGGGTCCTTGCCGTTGTAGTTGCCCAACTTGAACTTGCGGTCCTCGAGCACGGCGAAGCTGGTGCCGCCGTAGCGGAAGGTGCCGTAGTAGACGTCGATGCCCTGCAGAACCTGGGTGGGATCGTAGGGATCGGGGTTGTGGCCGCACTGGATGCCCTGGACTGCATTCACGAACGTCGGGTCCATGGCGTACCCGCCGAAGTTGAAGCTGCTGGTGGCGGGGGCGCCGGCATGGCCCCACAGGTTCGGCTGGTACACGTCGTGGTCGTCGACCAGCACGATCGTCGGTCGGGTCGCGGTGAGGTCTCGGAACGACCACAGCCAGAGGTGCCAGCGAGAACGCATGTCGAGGATCGCCCCCGGGCCGGTCACCACCGGCCAGGGCTGGGTGTCGTAGTACTGATCGCCCAGGGCGACGAGCAGGTCGGCCTGGTGCGCGGTGAGGCTGGCCACGACGTCGGCGTACGGGAAGTACATGCTGTCGGCGGTGTAGAGGCCGAGCGGGCGCTCACCGGGCATGCGGACCGCGTACGCGGACGGCGTGGTCAGCGACCGGAACGTGTGGATCGCGCAGCTCACCGTGGCGATGCGCAACTGGCTCGTCCCGTCCGGCTCGGCGGCCACGATCCCGGCGTAGCTGGCCTGCGAGCTGGTCCCCGGGCCGTAGACCAGCTGGTAGGGCCACGGCTGCGTGCTGTCCCAGCCGGTCACCCGGAACCCAGCAACACCGCAGGCATCGATGGTGGCGGTCGGTCCGTCGGTCCAGCTCCCGTCGGCGGCTTGGATCTGGAGGAGCACGTCCTGCGGCTCGGTGACCGATACCGGCATCATGTGGGCGCTGAGCTTGAGCACGCCCGACGACAACGAGTAGAGCGCTCCCATGATCGGCCCGGTCGCTCGCTCGGGATGAGTGACGAGCTTCGGGCCGCCCGCACAGAGTTGCGCGAACCAGTAGCGGGCACCGGCGGTCTTGGGCGAGGTCGGGCCGCTCACGAGCGACACTCCGCCCAGCACCGCAGCCTCGGGCACGCCAACCCGGGTGGCCTGGGAGAGGAGCGCACCAGTCGTGGCATCGGTGGCGGTCAACGTGACGTCGAAGGTCGCCACGGCCGCCGATGGGGCGATGTCCAACGTCAGGAGCACGTCCTCGGCGACTGAGCGGGGCACGCGTGTGGTTGGCGTGTTCACCGAGGGCAGCACCGGGAGCGCGGTGGGGTTCAGCTCCTGCGCGTGGTCTCGGAACCGGACCTGGCCATCACTCTCGAAGAGGCACAGGAAGCCGCCGCCGGTCCCTGCGAGGCGCTGCACCAGTGCCGCCGCGCGCCAGTCGAGCTGACCCCCCCCGGCCCCGATCAGGAAGCCCGAACCGCCGATCCCAGAGGCCAGCGTGCCGGTGTGCACCGTGAGCTGGCACGACCAGGGACCGGGCACCATCTCCTCGGTGAGGATGCCGACCGTACGGATGCCGAGGGTCGTCGTTGACACCAGGCACTCGATCCGACCCTGGTTCAGCTGCCAGTCGGCGAGCCGGTTGGCCCACAGCTCAGGCCCCAGCCAGGGACGCAACACGTCCGACGGGGCGCTGTCGACTCGGTGGAGAGCGGATGCCGCGGATGCGGCTGAGGCAGTGGCGAATGGCCAGCGCAGCCCAGCTGCGAAGAGCGCGGCTCCGACGGCCAAGCCGCCGGCGCCCTGCATGAGCTGACGCCGTGAGACGTCGTGGGCGCGATCCGTGCGCGGTGTCCGGCGCTCCCCGCCTGAGTCAAGAGCCATTGGTTGCACCCCGACCTTCACGGGGACCGGCTGGTGCTGTGCCTCTTCGGGGCACGGGCGAAACGAAACCGGAGGGCGTGACGGTGGAACCACCGGAGGAGTCCGCTTGATCAGTCGTGATGGAAGGCGGACTTGGCGCCTCCGATGCCGCCGATGTGGGTAAGGCCGCGGCTCCCGACAGTGCGAGCAGTGTCGCTGCCAGAGGCACGAAGAACGCACCGATCCGCCTGAACGCTCCCGCGGCCAAACCGCCGGAGCCATGAGCCTCGCTCACTTTCGCCTTCAATCTGAGTGTGTGTGACCGAAGGACGGTGCCGCTCGCTCGCCGGTCGTGCTGCGTGGACTGATGACCGGGAGCACTTTGATCCAAGATGCCCGAAGGAGTCAACTGGGAGGCGACCGGAGGTACGAGACTGGCGCGATGGTTGTGCCGGCGCGTTCACCGGGTGGCTGGTTGGGTGAGGTCGCGTCGGAGGGAGCGGCTGTGGGCTGCCCATGTGAAGCCTTCAAGGATGATCGGGTCGCGTTCACAGTCGACCTGGTGACGCCGGTTGTTCATGAGCCATGCCCGGGATCGCTCCACGATTCATCGTTTGGGAGCACTTCGAATCGGTGGGCGTGGATCTTGGACATGACCTCGACACCGATGGGTCGGGACCGGCAGTGCTCGGTGAAAACCTGGTCGATCCGAACGGCTACGCCGGGATCGGTTCTATCAGCCGTCACATGGTGAACCCGACCAGGGCAACGGTGATCTCAGGCCGGCCGACGGGCTGTCGCACCAGTTCGGTGTCGACACCGAGCTCGCCACGGTCCTCGGTAGCCGCCGGTTCACCACCGACGTGGAGCGTGTGGTTCCGCTGGTCCAAGGACTCTCGATCGGACCTACCCCAGATCGTGATCCGTCTGGCTGTCACCAGGGCGGGATCTCGGTGCGCTGTTGCGTGTAGAGCCGGGGCGGGCTCTCTGGCGCGGACGCCGTGGCTCCCCGTGCCCGTCAAGCCCCGGCGGTGAACTCCAGGTGGAGCTCCTTGAAGCCGTGGAGCACATAGGTCGGCTCCATCTCGAAGGTGTTGCCCGGGGCGAGGCGGATGTCGTGGAGCCGGCCGAGCAGCGTCTCGAGCGCGATGCGGCTCTCTGATCGGGCCAGCGCCGCGCCGAGGCAGAAGTGCGGGCCCTGGCTGAACGCGAGGTGGGTCTTGGCGTTGGCACGGCACACGTCGAAGTCGTCCGGCGCCGGGTACACAGCGTCGTCGCGGTTGCCCGACGCGTACATCACCATGACGTGTGCGCCCTCGGGGATGGGCACGCCACCGATCTCGGTGTCGCGGTTGGCCGTGCGGTACAGACCCTGCACCGGAGTCTCGAGCCGCAACGACTCCTCGACCACGTTGCTCACGAGAGACAGGTCGTTCTGCACCATGGCCAGCGTCTCGGGGTGCTCGCACAGGAGCCACAAGGTGGCAGTCAGGTGCTTGGTGGTGGTCTCGTTCCCGGCGACGAGGAACTGGGAGAACATGCCGAGCATCTCCTCCTCGCTCAGCGCTTGGCCCTCGATGCGGGCGGTGACGACGTCGGAGATCAGGTCGTCCTGGGGGTCGGCGCGCCGCTCGGCGATCTTGGCCGCGAAGTACTCGCTGAACTCCGAACGGCTCCGCAGGTAGTCAGCGATGCGCTCCTTGGGCGGCTTGTGGTTGCCGACGAGCACGACGAAGTCGTCCGACCAGCGCTTGAACGTTCCGAGGTCGTCGTCGGGCACCCCGAGGGCGCCGGCGATCACGGTGAGCGGTAGCGGCACGGCGAACTGGGTGACCAGCTCGACGCGTCCGTCGGCGATGAAGCCGTCGACGAGGCGGTCGCAGATCTCACGGATCGAGCCCTCGATCTGCTTCACCCGCGGGGGCGAGAACGCCCGATTGACCAGCATCCGCTGGCGGGGGTGGTCGGGCGGATCGGCACCGAGCAGCACAGGGATGCGACCGCCCATCCGGGTGTCGGCCAGCAGGTCACGGATCTCTTGCGACTCGGCCGCCAGCTCGCCGATGATGCGCTGGAGCTCGATCACCGCATGAGGGCCGGTGGGCATGCGGGAGCTGAACGTCTCGGGATCGCGCACCACCTTCATCACGTCGGCGTAGCGGGTGACGAGGTAGACGCCGGTCTCCTCGACGAAGTGGACCGGGGCCTCGGCCCGCAGCTTGGCGAAGGCGGGATACGGGCACCGAATGGCATCCGGATCGAGATCGAACAAGGCCCGGTAGTCGTCGGTGACCGTCATCGTGTTGCTCCCCTCGCGTTCCCCGGCTGCGCACCTTATGGGGCGGCGGTCAGGCGGGACCAACGGGGCCTGTCAAGCGTCGTTGGCGTCGTCGTTGGCGTCGTCGTCGGTCACGCCGAGCAGGGCCTCGAGCCGGTCGAGGCGGGCCCGGAGGGCCGCGACCTCGACGGTGAGCTCGGTCAGTGCCGATGCTGCGCCGCTGGTCTCGCGATGAGCAGCTGCAAGAGGAGCCACGTCGTCGACCTCGCCCAGCAGGAAGTGAGCGAAGCGGGCTTCGCGCTCGCCACTGCGCAGCTCGAGCCGGGTGATGAGGGGCTCGGGCTTGCGGGAGGCCAGCTCGTCGAGCAGCTCGTCGATGGGTTCCTCGACGCCCTCGATCTGGCGCTCGACTCGGGCCCGCACCTCGCCGGCCGTCTGCGGGCCACGCAGCACCAGCACGGCCAGGACGCCGAGGGCAGCGGGGGACAGGTGCCACCGCTCGTCGGCCGTGTGCCGGTAGCGGGTGGTGCGCCCGCCGTGCGCGGGATGGACGAAGCGCACGAGCCCCATCGACTTGAGCGAGAGGAGCGCGGTGTCGACCGTGCGATCGTCGTAGCTCACGATCGGGTGGCGGTTGCTGGTCTGGTTGCACGCCAATCGCACCATGTTGAGGGTCAACGGGTAGCTGTCGGGGACGGTGGCCTCCTTTTCGATGAGGCACGCCAGCACTCGGGCTTCCTCGGGTCGCAAGGCCATAGGAGACAGTCTCGCGGTTTGGCCGACCTGTTCGGTACGGTCACCGACATGGCGTCGGACTGGGCACGGCCCGTGGTGCACTGGGAGCTCGAAGCCCGCGATCCGCAACGGCAGCGGGCGTTCTACAGCGCCTTGTTCCACTGGGACATCGGCGACGGGCCGATCATGGCCATCCCCGCCGGCATCGGTGGGCCCGAGCCGGGTCCGGCCGGGCACCTCCTCGCCGGCGAGCGCAGTGCCTTCAGCCTCTACGTTCAGGTGTTCGACCTCGCGGCGTCGCTCGAGCAGGTGCGGGCGCTCGGGGGCACGGTGCGCTTCGAGCGCTTCGACGTCCCCGGCGGACCGACCTTGGCCGGGATCGAGGATCCCGAGGGCAACCGCGTGACGCTCGTGCAGCAGTAGTCAGGCCAGCTCGGTGAAGCGGGCGGACACGACCGTGCTCTCGTCGACGAAGGCCGACCACGCGGTGACCGTGGGCTCGACGGGGGACCCGAGTGCTGCCGCGCCCGCGTCGGCGTGTGACGGCGACGCCCACACGCTGAGCACCAGCCAGGTGCCGTCGTCGTTCCTCGCCGTCGTGCGGCGCAGGAGGCCTGGCTGCTGGTAGGCGAACTCGGACTGCAACGCAGCGTCCGCAACCACGAAGGCATCGACGTCAGCGCCGTCGCGGAGGTGGAAGGTCGTCACGTCGATCACCGCCCCGTTGTAGCTCATGGACGATGCCATCGTGATCGCTACTGTCCGCCCTCATGCGCTTCGGGATCGTCTTTGCCAACACCATGTCGTGGGCCGATGGGCCGGGGGCGGTCCAGGCGGCCCAAGCCGCTGAGACGGCCGGCTTCGAGTCCCTGTGGACCGTCGAGCACGTCGTGTACCCCGACGACTACGCGTCGGCCTACCCCTACAGCGCCGACGGCAAGATGCCCGCCGCACCATCGACGCCCATCCCTGATCCGCTCATCTGGCTGTCATTCGTTGCATCTGCAACTACCACGCTTCGCCTCGCCACCGGCATCCTCATCCTCCCGCAGCGCAACCCGGTGGTCCTGGCCAAGGAGCTGGCCACGCTCGACCACCTCTCGGGCGGCCGCGTCGAGCTCGGCATCGGCGTCGGCTGGCTCGAGGAAGAGTTCGACGCGCTGGGTGTGCCGTGGGAGCGGCGCGGAGCACGCACCGATGAGTACGTCGGCGCCATGCGGGCGCTGTGGGCCGCGGACGGGGCGAGCTTCGCTGGTGACTTCACCTCGTTCACGCGGGTGTCCTCTAACCCGAAGCCGGTGAACCGGGCGATCCCGATCGTCGTCGGTGGGCACTCTCGGGCGGCCGCTCAGCGAGCGGGACGTCTGGGCGACGGCTTCTTCCCGGGCAAGGGCACGCCGGCTGAGCTGCGCGACATGATCGACATCGTCCACCAAGCCGCGGCGGCTGCCGATCGTGACGCGGCCGCCATCGAGATCACCGCCGGCACCCCCGGCATCTTCGGCGACGATCCCGTCGGCGCCGTCGAGGAGCTGGCCGCCCTGGGCGTGAGCCGGATCGTCGTGCCGGCGTTCGCCCTGATGCGGCCGTCAGCACCCGATGCGATGGCGGCGTTCGCCGACCGGGTGATCAGGGCGGTAGGCCAGTGAGCGATCCGACGCCGAACATCGACCTGGTCTCCGCCGCCGCGTTCGCCAACGGCCATCCGTGGGCCCAGTACGCCTGGCTGCGGGCCAACGACCCCGTGCACCGCCACCCCGAGCCCGATGGTCCAGGGTTCTGGGCCATCACGAAGTACGACGACATCCGCACCGTCAGCCGCCAGCCGAAGCTCTTCAGCTCCTACGAGCAGGGTGTGATGCTGGGCGATGCCGACGAGGCCGGCCTTGCCGCGCAACGGCTGATGATGCTGTACATGGATCCACCCCAGCACGATCGCTTCAAGCTCCTGGTGAGCAAGGGGTTCACGCCGCGCAACGCGCAACTGCTCGCTCCCCGCATCGCCGAGCTGGCTTGCGAGATCATCGACGACGTTGCCGAGCGGGGCGAGTGCGACCTCGTGCACGACATCGCAGGGCGCCTCCCGAGCGGCCTCATCGCCGAGCTGATGGGCATCCCGCGCCGCGACGGCGAGCGCCTGTACGAGCTGACCGAGATCATGCACACGACGGACTTGGCCGTCGCCACGCCCGAGCAGCACCTCACTGCCATCGTCGAGATGCTCACCTACGCGCAGGGCGTGGCGGCCGCGAAGCGGGCGAACCCGGCCGACGACCTGGCCACCGCCTTGGTGCAGGCCGAGGTCGACGGCGAGCGGCTGACCGACGAGGAGTTCCAGTGGTTCTTCCTCCTGCTGGTCAACGCCGGCGGTGACACAACGCGCAACCTGGTGGCCGCGGGCATGCAACTGCTGTTCGACCACCCTGACCAGCGGGCTCGTCTCGCCGCCGACCTCGACGGTCTGGTGCCGACCGCCGTCGAGGAGCTCTTGCGCTTCACGACCCCCGTCGCTCACTTCCGGCGCACGGCCATGGCCGACACCGATCTGCGCGGGGTCCCCATCGCCGCCGGCGACAAGGTCGTGGTGTTCTACGGCTCGGCCAACCGTGACGAGGACGTGTTCGACGCTCCAAATGTCTTCGACGTCGGCCGCAACCCCAACCCGCACCAGGCCTTCGGGGGTGGCGGCCCCCATCTCTGCCTCGGGCTGCACGTGGCCCGGCTCGAGACGGCCACGATGTTCCGCGAGCTGCTCACCCGCTTGCCCGACCTCGAGCCGGCCGGGCCGCGCGAGCTGCTCGCCTCGTCGTTCATCGCCGGTGTGAAGTCGATGCCCGTGCGCTTCACCCCGGTAGCAGCACGGGCTTGATCACGAGGCCGGCCAGAGCGTCGGCCTCGGCCCGGTCGATGGCGTCGAGCGGGTAGGTCACAACGAGGCGCTCGAGCGGGAACCGCCCGGCTCGCCACAGCGCAATGAGGCGCGGGAGGAACTCCTGGGGTTGGGCGCTGCCCTCGATGATGCCGACGATCGTCTTGCCGAGCGACAGCGCGGAACCCGGCAGCACGATGTCGCCCTGAGCGACGCCGATGAGCCCGAGTGTGCCCGGGACCCGGAGCGCGCTGACGGCCGCGGCGATCACGCTGGGGAGGCCGGTCGTGTCGAGGGCACCATCGGCCCCGCCGCCGGTGGCAGCGATCACCTGCTCGGCAGCGTCGGGCGCGGCACCATCGACGGCGGCGGTGGCGCCGAGCTCGAGGGCCAGCTCACGGCGCTTCGCGTTGAGGTCGACAGCGACGATGGCGGCGCAGCCGACTGCGGCGGCGGCCATGATCGCGGCGAGGCCGACCGCTCCGGTACCCCACACCGCGACGTGATCGCCCGCCGCCGGCCGCAGCACGTTGAGCATCGAGCCGGCACCGGTCTGGATGCCGCAGCCGAGGGGCGCCACGAGGTGGAGCGGAACGTCGTCGTCCACGCGCACGAGCGTGCGCTCGTTGACGAGCGAGTGGGTGGCGAAGCTCGACTGGCCGAACCAGCGCACGCCGACCGCGCCTCCTGCGGCGTCAGCACCAACGATGCGGCCGGTGAGGTCGTGGCCCACGAGGTTGAGCAGCGCGAACTGCTCGCAGGCGTAGGGCTGCCCCCGCCGACATGGCCGGCAGGTGCCGCACCAGGCGTACGAGCAGATGACGTGGTTGCCGACGGCGACGGACGAGACGCCGGTGCCGATGGCCTCGACCACGCCCGCGCCCTCGTGCCCGGGCACCGTCGGTAGCGGCAGGCCAAAGGCGTGCGAGCGCAGCAACAGGTCGGTGTGGCAGTGACCGGCAGCGACGATCCGCACCAGCACCTCTCCCGGGCCAGGGTCGGGCAGCTTGATCGTCTCGAGGTCGTAGGGCTCGTCGCGGTTGCGAAGGACGGCTGCTCGGGCGGAGGTCATGGGCGGGCAAGGTAGCGGGGTGCGATAGAAGGAGGGTGATGACCATCACCGAGACGGCCGGGCGGTTGCTGCTCGGCGCCGGCCCCACCAACCCGTACCCCGAGGTCGTCGAGGCGTTGGCCACCCCGATGATCGGTGTCACCGACCCGGCCCAGATCGACCTGCAACAACGCATCACCGAGCGCCTGCGCGTTGCCTTCGTCACGACGAACGTGCTGACGCTGGCTGTCCCCGGGCCGGGCTCGGCGGGGATGGAGGTGGCGTTCGCCAACCTCGTCGAACCCGGCGTGCCGGTGGTGATCGGCGTGAACGGCTGGTTCGGCGAGCGGCTCTGCCTCGTCGCCGAGGCGTACGGCGCTGCCGTCATCCGGGTCCGCTCGCCATGGGGTAGGTCGCTCGATGTCGACGCCCTCCTGTCGGCCCATCCCAGCCCAGCGATCATCGCCCTCACCCATGCCGAGACCTCGACGGGCGTCGAGAACGACGTGCGGGCGGTGGCGGCAGCAAAGGGCGACGCGCTCGTGGTGGCCGACTGCGTGACGTCGTTCGGGGGCCAGGAGCTGCGGGTCGACGACTGGGGGATCGACGTCGCCTTCAGCGGATCGCAGAAGTGCGTCGGCGCCCCGCCCGGGCTCGCCCCCGTCACCCTCTCGCCTCGGGCCGTCGAGCGGTTCGTGCCCAACCCGCACACGTGGATGTACGACCTCGCTCCGATCGCCCGCGCGCTGGGCGACGACGAGCGGGCGCACCGCTACGGTTTCACGCCGCCGCTCACGATGCTCGCCGCACTCGATGCCGCCCTTGGGGTCATGCTGGCCGAAGGGGTCGAGCAGGTGTGGGCCCGTCACGCCGAGGCCGGCCGGGTTCTGCAGGACGGCCTCCAGGCCCGCGGAGCTCGCCTGCTGGCCGAGCCCTCCCACCGGCTCGCACAGATCACCACGTTCGCCGTGCCCGACGACCTCGACCCGATCGAAGATCGGGCTCGACTGCGCACCGAGTTCGGCATCGAGATCTCGCCGGGCATCGCCGAGTGGGGTGCCACTGCGTGGCGGGTCGGCCTCCTCGGCCCCAACGCCACGGTGGCCACCGCCGAGCGCTTCCTCACCGCATTCGACCAGCTCCGCCGAGCTCGCTAGCCCATCACCCCGCCCCCCGCCCGCTCCCGCTGGCGGCGCCCGAGCCCGCTGGCCCGCTGGCAGGCAATCCGGCGTTTTGACCGTCGGATTCCCCGCCTGGCGGGGTTTTCGGCGTTTTGACCGTGGGATGGCCCGCTGGCATGCAATCCGACGTTTTGACCGTCGGATTCCCCGCCTGGCGGGGTTTTCGGCGTTCTTACCGTGGAATTGACCGGCCCGCCGCTGCGGCCGTGGCGAGGCGGATGGCGTTCTGGGCGAGCCAGGCGTGCGAGCGGCGGTTCTGGTCGGGGTAGCCGCCGTTCCACGCCTCCACGTACAGGGGTTGGCCCTCCTCGGCTCGCAGGCGCATCGACACCATCGCTCGGTCGAGGAACGTCTGCGCTTCAGTCACGAGGCGCGCCCGGCCTTCACCGTCGAGGCGGTGGGCGTGGGCGAACAAGGAGAAGCGGCTCATCTGGTCGATGCCGGAGCGGCCGGGTTCGAGGTCGACGGGGTCCTTGAACGGGATCCAGTGCCGTGCGGCGATGGCCAGGTCGATCATCGGGTCGGTGGGGGCGGCGAAGTCGAAGTCGATGAACGCCACCGCCCGGCCGTCACGCACGACGACGTTCTCGACGCACAGGTCGTTGTGGCACACGAGCGCCCCGACGCCGAGGGGAGGGAGGTTGGCGCGGTCCCAGTGCGCCTGCTCCGGCACGACGAACGACCGGGCGGCCTCGTGCAGGTTCCGCTGCAGCGCGGCCACCGATACCAGCAGGTCGTCGGCCGTGGTCCAGGTGGGGTAGGGGGGCACGCCGACATTGCCCTCGATGAATGACAGCACGGTGCGCCCTCGATCATCGGTGCCGAGGTAGCGGGGCGCCCCATCGAAGCCGACCCGCTCGAGGTGGACGAGAAAGGCGTTGACGGAGTGGTCGGTGGGCTTGGCGGGTCGCCGTACCGTGTCACCCACCCGAACGACGGCCCCTCCCGACCCCATGCCTCCGGGCAGCACGACCTCGTCACCGGTGCTGTCATAGGTCGGCGTCACGGTCCGCGACCGTAGGCCGAGCAGCACTGAGACTCGCCCCGACCCCTCCGGAGCGACTAGGCAACGGCCAAGCGACTGCTGCCAATGGGCCACGACGAGGAGATCAGGCAATGAAGCTCTCGATGATGTTGAACTACGCGGGCGATGTGAAGCAGGCCGCCGACGAGGTGGCCGCGCTCGAAAAGGCGGGCATCGACGCCGTGTGGGTGGCTGAGGCGTACAGCTTCGACGCCATCTCGATGATGGGGTACCTGGCCGCCAAGACCGAGCGAGTCGAGATCGGCTCTGCGATCATCAACGTCTACAGCCGCACCGCGACGCTCCTGGCGATGAGCGCGGCCGGCCTCGACTACGTGTCGGGCGGCCGCATCAACCTCGGCCTCGGCGCCTCGGGCCCGCAGGTGATCGAGGGCTTCCACGGCGTGCCCTACGAGGCGCCCATGCAGCGGATCAAGGAGACCATGGAGGTCTGCCGCAAGGTTTGGAAGCGCGAGGTCATCGACTACCACGGCAAGACCATCGACATCCCACTGCCCGCCGGACAGGGCACCGGTCTGGCCAAGCCGCTCAAGCTCATCAACCATCCTGTGCGCGACTCGATCCCGCTGTACTGGGCGTCGCTCAAAGGCAAGAGCGTCGAGGCGACCGCCGAGCTGGCCAACGGTTGGATCCCGGTGTTCTACATCCCCGACATGGCTGACCGGGTGTGGGGCGATGCCCTGGACCTCGGGTTCAAGAAGCGCGATCCCGAGCTCGGCCCGCTCAACATCGTCGCCGGGGGCGCCGTCGCCATCGGTGACGACCTGCCTGTCGACAAGATCCTCGACATGGGCCGCCCCCAGGCCGCCCTGTACGTCGGTGGCATGGGCGCCCGCGGCAAGAACTTCTACAACGACATCATGAGCGCGTACGGCTGGGAGGGTGAGGCCAAGACCATCCAGGACCTCTACCTCGACGGCAAGAAGGACGAGGCCGCAGCCGCGATCCCGGCTGACTACCTGTCCAAGGCCTCGCTCGTCGGCCCCGAGGGCTACGTCCGTGAGCGCCTCGCCGCCTACGACGAGGCCGGCGTGACCTACCTGCAGTGCGGGCTGTTCGGCAGCCTCGAGCAGAAGATCGCCACCGTCGACAAGCTCCGCACGCTCGTCGACAACCTCTAGACGAGCTGGATTCGTTCATCGTCGGCGGGTGGCTCGCATCGGACCACCTGCCGACGACGAACGGAGCATGCGTCGTCAGCGCTTCAGCCAGCGAGCTGCGGCTGACAGCGCGACGGTGATGGCCCGGTCGACTGCTACGTCCTTTTCGTCGAGCTGCGGCTGCTCGTCCTCGGTGCGGGCCGCCACGACCCCGCACACGCACCCGGCCGCCAAGCCGTAGACGCTGGCCTGCTTGAACAGCGTGCCCGCTTCCATCTCGTAGTTGACGATGCCGAGGCGCCGGTACTCGTCGGTGATGCCGACGAGGCGGTGCAACAGGTGGGGGTTGGCCGACGAGGCCGTGCGTTCCTGACCCTCGAAGAAGGTGTCGACCGAGGCGGTGATGCCGACTCGATGCTCGATGCCCGCGGCCGTGGCGGCTTCGGACAGCATCACGGTGAGGAACGGATCGGCGACGGCCGGGAACTCGACCGGTGCGATGTCGAGGGCGGCGCCTTGGCGGCACAGCGCGGCCGAGCTGATGACCACCGACCCGGCCGGTACGCCCGGCTGGATCGAACCGCAGGTGCCGATGCGGATGATGGTGCGCACGCCGAGCTGGGCGAGCTCGTTGACCACGATGGACGTGGACGGCGCGCCCATGCCGCTCGTGCAGAACAGCACCCGCGTCCCAGAGGGCAACGCTGCGACGTAGCTGGTGAGGCCGCGGTGGTCGCTGAGCAGCCGGGCGCCGGTGAGCTTGGTCGTGGCGATCGTTGCCGTCCGTTGCGGATCGCCGGACAGGAGCACCAGGCTTGGCACGCCACCATCGGCGAGGTCGGAGGGACCGAAGCCGACGTGGTAGAGGATGTCGTCGCTCACTGTGCTCAGCCAGCCGCTCGCTTGAACGGATCAGCGGGGAAGGCATGCGCTTCGACGATGAGCGTCGACCAGGCCGACGCCGCGTGCACGATGTCATCGAGCCAGACGCCGAGGGCCGAGACCAGCCCAGCCTCGGATGCATCGGTGGTCGCCTCGATGTGGTTGCGGGCATCGAAGCCCCTCAGGGTGATGAGGCCCTCTTCGTCGAGCCACCCGTGCTCCTGCAGCTTCACCTCGGCATGGCTGAGCGCCTCGGGGCCGTAGCCCCGTGTCGCCAGGTAGGACCCGGGCGGCATCCCGAGCCACGCTTCGGTGAGCACGGTCATCGATGGGGCGTCGAGCCCAGCCGAGATGCACGCCGCGAGGTGGCCGTCACCGCGGTGCTCACGGACGAGCTCGGCCGCCCGCCACAGCCGAGCGACCGCCCCATCGGGCGTGGGCAGGTCGCGCAGACCGCTGAACAGGGGGCGGGCGGCGCCGTCCTGGGCTCGGATCGCACGATCGAGCGCGGTGGCGATCTCGCCCAGCACCGCGTGGTCCTCGCCGGCGAGCAGCGCCGTGAGGCTCTGGACGGCGCCGTCGGCCCTGGCGGTGAGGACGTCAGCGCGAGAGGCGGCGGCGCGCCCCTCCTGGTAGGTGGCAGTCAGGAAGGCCGGCTCGAACACGCCGAACGACGACACCACGACGCCTGGTGATGGCTCGCCCAGCGCGGCGGCCCGGCCCCAGACGTAGCCAGTCATGAAGTTGAGCCCGAGCGCCTCGTAGCGCTCGTTGGTGGCCCTGCACCAGATGCCGTGGGTGGCGAGCGGTTCGAGCGCGTCGCGAAGGCGGCGGGCGGGGGTGGTCGGGACCTCAGGGCCGGCGTGGTGCGCAGCGGGCGGGTCGAGGAAGACCGAAGCGATCGTGTCGTAATCCACATTGCATCATGGCGGACGCGGACGTGGTTGCATGGCGGGCGTGAGCCACGACCACGGCGAGGGCCACACCCATGACCACCGGCACGACCACGGACATGACCACGATCGCGACCAGGGGCAGGAGCACGGGCATGGGCACGACCACCGCGGGGTGGGTGAGCGTCGGCTGCTGATCGTCATCGGGCTCAACGTCGTGCTCGCCGTTGCCCAGGTGATCGGAGGTCTCGCCTTCGGCTCGGTGGCGCTGCTGGCCGACACGATCCACCAGGCCGTCGACGTGGTTGGCCTGACGGCGAGCTTGGTGGCCCTGCGCCTGCTGAGGCGCGGTCCGTCGCCGCAGCGCAGCTTCGGCTGGGGCCGCGCCGATGCCATCGGGGCCGGGGTCAGCGGACTGATCCTGCTGGCCTCCACGGCGTGGCTGCTCGTCGAAGCCGTCAGCCGGTTGGCCGATCCGACGACAGTCGACGGTGGCCCGGTGGCACTGCTCGGGCTGTTCGGCGTGGCCGTCAACGGTGGCTGCGCGCTGCTGCTCAGCGGCGGCACGCACCTGTCCCAACGAGCCGCCCGCCTGCACTTGTTCACCGACGCCGGAGGCTCGGCGGCGGTCGTCGTGGCCGGCGTCGTCGTGGCGGTCACCGGCTGGAGCCGGGTCGATCCGCTTGTTTCCATCGGCCTCTCGGTGGTCGTGGTGTGGGCCACGTGGGGCTTGTTGCGACGGGCCGGTCAGGTCCTGACCGACGCCACCCCGGCCGGGCTGGCACCCGAGGCGATCACCGCAGTGATGAAGGGCGTCGCCGGGGTGACCGACGTGCACCACCTGCACGTGTGGTCGCTCGGCCCGGACGACGTCGCGGTGTCGGCCCACCTGCTCGTCGACGGTGAGCGCACCGTGCACGAGGCTCAGGTGCTGACGGCGCACGTCGAGGACGCGCTGCGGGACCGGTTCGGCGTGAGCCACCTCACCGTCCAGGTCGAGTGCCACCCGTGCGAGGCCCCCGACCACTGAGCGATCCCGTCAGGCGGTGGCCCCGCCGTCGACGATCAGGAGCGCGCCGGTGATGAACGAGCCGGCGTCGGAGGCGAGCAGCAGCGCCGGCCCCACCATCTCGTCGGGCTCCGCGATCCGGCCCAACGGAGCCATCCGGCCGATCCGGGCGAGGGTGGCGTCGTCGTAGGCCTTGGTCACCATGTCGGTGCGGAACGTGCCGGGGGAGATGGCGTTGACCCGGATCGCCTGGGGTCCGAGATCGCGGGCCAGCGAGCGAGTGGCCTGGGCCAGCGCCGCCTTGACGGGCGGGTAGAGGTAGCGCCCGGGGCTGCCGGCGTGAGCGGCGATCGACACGATGTTGATGACCGAACCGTGGCCGCCGGCGGCCAGGTGAGGGAGCGCGTGCTGAACGAGCAGCAGGGGCCCGAGCAGGTTCGTCGTGAACGCCCCGATGAACGCCGATTCGTCGAGCGCGTCGATCCCGCGGTCGAGCACCGTGGCGGCGTTGTTGACCACGATGTCGAGGCGACCAAAACGCACAACCGCGGCGTCGACGAGGGCCGCGACTTCGGCCGGATCCTGCATCCGGGCCGCCACCGCCAAGCCCTGGCCACCTCCCGCCTCGATCTCGGCCACGACGGCGGCACACGCATCGAGCTTGCGGCTGGCCACCACCACCGACGCGCCGGCTTGGGCGAAGCCGAGGGCGACGGCGCGCCCGAGGCCGCGAGAGCCGCCGGTGACGATGGCCACGCGTCCGGTGAGGTCGAAGGGGCGGAAGGGAGCAGGCAGGTCGGAAGGCACGGCGGAGCAGTTGAGCGCATCCAGCCGAAGTGCGGACAATTCACCGGGTGGGGGGCGGGGGTAGGTTGCCGGGCATGCCCATGACGTCTCGCCGGCTCGGCCGGTCCGGTCTGCAGGTCAGCACGCTGTCGTTCGGAAGCTGGGTCACCTTCGGCAACCAACTCGACACCGGCCTCGCTCGTGAGTGCATCGGCGCGGCCTGGGAGGCCGGCTGCAACTTCTTCGACAACGCCGAGGCCTATGCGGGCGGCGAGTCCGAGCGGATCATGGGCCAGGCCATCAACGAACTGGGCCTCGACCGCGATGCGTACGTGCTGTCGACCAAGGTGTACTGGGGCCTGCACGACGGGCCGAACCGCCGCAACACCTTGAACCGCAAGTACCTGCTGTCATCGATCGACGGCTGCCTCGAGCGCCTCGACGTCGACTACGTCGACCTGCTGTTCTGTCACCGGGCCGATCCCAACACGCCGATCGAGGAGACGGTGTGGGCGATGAACGACCTCATCGAGCGGGGTGCGGTCCTCTACTGGGGCACGTCTGAGTGGACGGCCGACGAGATCCGGGCCGCGTGGGAGATCGCCGAGCGCCACCACCTCCGCAAGCCGGTCATGGAGCAGCCGCAGTACCACATGCTCGATCGGCGCAAGGTCGAGCGCGAGTTCGCCCGCCTCTACGACGACATCGGCCTCGGCCTCACGACGTGGAGCCCGCTGGCCTCGGGTCTGCTCACCGGCAAGTACCTCGACGGCGTGCCCGACGCGAGCCGGGCCACGCTGGAGGGCTACGACTGGCTGAAGCGCTCGCTGACCGACGAGAAGCGCAACGACAAGGTCCGCGCCATCAAGGCCGTGGCTGACCGCCTCGAAGTGCCCCTGGCCCAGCTCGCCATTGCCTGGTGCGCCAAGAACCCGCACGTGTCCACGGTGATCACCGGGGCGAGCCGGCCCGAGCAGGTGGTGCAGAACTTCGGCGCGATGGACGTGCTTCCGCTCCTCACCGACGAGGTGATGGCCGAGCTCGACCAGCTCACGAAGTGAGCACGCCGGCGCCGACCCTCCCCGGCGGGCTGCGGGCTGTCCAGATCGCCTACGCGGTCTCCGACGTCGACGAGGCTGCGGCCTCGTTCGCAGCCCGCTTCGGGGCGGGGCCGTTCGTCTTCGGCCGCCACATCCCGCTCGCGTTCGCCCGGATCGGGGGCGAGGACTCGGTCTTCGACCACTCGTCGGCCTATGGGCAGTGGGGCTCGGTCATGGTCGAGCTCGTGCAGGTCCACGACGCGGGCACAGGTCCGGTCGGGGCGAAGATCAAGCGCAGCTCGGGCCTCCACCACGTCGCTTGCTTCGTCGACGACCTCGACGCCGCGCAGGCCACCCTCACCGAGCTCGGCCTGCCCGAGGCGATGCTGGCCGGCACCAGCACCGGCACCCGCTTCGCGTTCCACGACGGGGGCGAGCTCGGTCACTTCATCGAGCTGTACGAGCCGTCTCCGGGCCTGCTCGCGTTCTACGCCTCGGTCCGTGACGCGGCGACTCTGGCTCCTACGTACTGACGAGCCAGGGCGGCGCGAGCGCGGCGATCTCCGCGTACACGGGGCACGACTCGGCATGGGCGCCCGGCAGGTATCCGAGGCTCATCAGCAGCTCGCCGACGATCTCGCCGCCGACGAAGCGGAACCCGGTCTGCTTGAACCGCTTCACCCAGGCGTCCTTGGGCAGCGGGTGCTGGGCGTCGATCCAGGCCCCGAACGAGCCGTGCTGGGCGATCAGGTCGCACACCACGGCAGCGTTGGCGATGGCGGCGTCGACCTTCAGGCGGTTGCGGATGATGCCGGCGTCAGTGAGCAGCCGGGTTCGGTCCCCCTCGTCGAACGCTGCGACCACACCCGGATCGAACCCGCGGTAGGCGGCGACGAACGCCGGGCGCTTGGCCAGGATCGTGAGCCACGAGAGCCCGGCTTGGTTGATCTCGAGCACCAGGCGCTCGAACAGCACCGAGTCGTCGCGTTGGGGGAAGCCGTACTCGGTGTCGTGGTACGGGCCGTGGAGCGGGTGGCCGGGGGCGGCCTCGCAGTAGGTGGTCATCACGCCTCCGCGGGCAGGAAGCCGGCCAGCTCGGCGAGCAGGTTGGCGGGGAGCTCCTCGGGGATGAAGTGGCCGCAGGGCAGCGGGCGCCCGGTGAGGGGCTGGTCGGCGGCGACCCAACGGCGCCAGGTGGCGACGAAGGCGGCGTTGGCCTCGTCGCTGCGGCGGTCGCCCCACAGGGCCAGGGTGGGGCAGTCGATCGTGCGGCCCGCGGCGCGGTCGGCCTCGTCGAGTTCCGCGTCCAACGTGGCGCCGGCGCGGTAGTCGGCGCACGACGCCGCGATCACCTCGGGTGTGAAGGCCCGGACGTAGTGCGCCATCGCCTCGTCGGTGATGGGGTCGGCGCCGGGCACCGTCCCCGCCCACTTGCCCATCACCTGTGTCAACCACTCGGCCGGGGCCGCGCCGATCATCGTCTCGGGCAGCGGCGCGGGCACGGCGAGGAAGTACCAGTGGAAGCCGTAGACCGCGGCGCGGCGGCTGGATGCCAGCAGCTCGAACTGCTCGACGGTGGGGACGATGTCGAGCACGCACAGGCGCTCGACGCGGTCCGGGTGGTCGATCGCCATCCGGTAGGCGACGCGGCCGCCGCGGTCGTGGCCAACCACGGCGAACCGCTCATGGCCGAGTGCCGACATCAGCGCCACAACGTCGGCCGCCATGGTGCGCTTCGAGTAGGCGCGGTGGCCGTCGTCGTCCGGCGGGGCGCTCGACGAGCCGTAGCCGCGCAGGTCGGGCACCACGACGCGGTGGCGCTCGGCCAGCGCCGGTGCGACCCGGTGCCAGCAGACGCCGTCTTGCGGGTAGCCGTGGATGAGCACGACCGGCGGGCCCGTGCCGGCCGTGCGGGCGTGCAGCGACACACCGGGCGCCACCTCGACGTCGTGTGACTCGAAGCCTTTGAACATGGTGGTAGTGGAGCATCCGAGGCGGGCCGATGCCAGGAGGCGGCCGCAACCACGAGCGGACTGACCGTCGATCAGTATCCCGGGAACACCGCCTACGCAGACGCCTTCGCAGCCGCAACGGCCCATGCGCACGATGCCGAGCTGTGGACTGGTGATCCCGAGTTGCTCCTCAGTGGCTCGCCCTGGACGTGCCTGGATCCGCGCTGACAGGAGGCGGCTGACGGATCAGAGCCACCCGAAGGCGAGGGCGCCGAGGGTGATGACGCCGATGGCGATGCGGTACCAGCCAAAGATGCTCAGGCCGTGCTTGGTGAGGTAGCCGACGAGCCACTTGATGGCGACGGCGGCAAGGACGAAGGCCACGAGGATGCCGAGTAGCGGGGTACCGAGCCCGAACGCGTCCTTCACCTCGCTGCCGTACTTGCCGCCCTCGTACAGGGTGGCGGCGCCGAGGGTGGCGAGGCCGAGCAGGAAGCTGAACTCGACGGCGGCGGCCATCGAGTAGCCGAGGAACAGCGCGGCCACGATCGTCACGAGGCTGCGGCTGGTGCCCGGCCAGAGGGCGAGCACCTGCGCGCAGCCGATGATGAAGCCGTCGCGCCAGCCGAGGTCCTCCAGCTTCTTGCCGACCTTGTTGCTGTCCCGGAAGCGGGGCGCGATCAGGAGGATGGCGATGCCGAAGAAGATCCATGCCGCGGCGACGGGTCCCGCTTCGAGCAAGTGGTCCTGGATCGAGCTCTCGAGGGTGAGCCCGATCACGGCAGCAGGGATGAACGCCAAGATCAGCGCGACCAGTAGTCGCCGGCCCTCGTCGGAGCGGCCGATGATCCCTTCGAGCATCTCGACGATGCGCCGCCAGTACAGGACGAGCACGGCGAGGATGGCACCGATCTGGATGATGATCGTGTAGTGCTTGATGGCGTCCTTGGTGGCGTCGTCCTGGCCGACGTTCATCCAGCGCTCGATGACCACGAGGTGGCCGGTCGAGCTGATGGGCAGGTACTCGGTGATGCCCTCGACCGCGCCGAGGACGACCGCCTTCCACGTCGACAGCTCCTCACCGGCCTTGGTGGTGTCGGTGGTCGAGCTGCTGGCGGCGTGCGCCGGTGTGACCTTCATCCCGAGCGTGAGCACGAGGGCGAAGAGGACACCGAGCAGGACCAGCGACGAGGAACGGCGCAGAGGGGTCACAGGCCCGTGAACCTACCTCTGCGCCGCTCCCCGTCTGGTCACCGCAGTCGGTGGGCCGACCGGGAGGTCAGCTCCACTTCTCAGGAAACCATGAGCGACCGGTGCCGAGCGGCTCGGGCCGCCTACGGTCGGCTCTCGTATGGCGTCGTGGCAGTCCGTGCGGGCGTGGTGGCAGGGGCGGGCGGAGGGTCGGCCGCCCGTGGCCCGCAGCGGCGTGTCGTCGTTCCACGCCTGGTGGCAAGACTGGCCGTCGAACGAGCCGATCGTCGACGTGGCCGTGACCATCGAGGTGGTCACCCCGCCGGCGGTCGACAAGCTCTACTTCTGGGCGCTGCAGGCCTCGTTCTCCGACGGGCGGCGGGGCTACGGGGCCGCGCACCTGGGGTTGCAGTGGAACCCCCTGCACCCTGGTCTCACGGCGGTGAACTGGGGCGGCTACGGCGATCCGAGCGTGACCAGCTCGGTGCTGTCCGGGTCCCGCTCGACGTTGCCGAGCCGGCCGAACGACGAGAACACCCGGGACTACCCGTGGCGAGCGGGCGTGCCGTACACACTGCGCATCCAGCGGGCCGCCGACGGTTGGGCCGGGTCGGTCACCGACGGGTCGAGCGGTGTCACACACGAGGTGCGCCGGCTGTTCGCCGGGGGCGAGCGCCTCACCTCGCCGATCGTGTGGGCCGAGGTGTTCGCCGGTTGCTCGGACCCGCCGACCGAAGTGCGGTGGTCTTCTCTGACGGTCGTGACCGCTTCGGGCCAGGCGTTGGGGCCGCAGCGGCTGCGGCTCACGTTCCCGGCCGACGGGTGTCCGAACACGGACACGGTGGTGGACGTCGGTGGGGTGCGGAGCCTGACGAACGTCACCCGGACGGGTCGAGACGGTGCGGTCGTCGTCGCACCGCCCCGCTAGAGTCATCTACCTTGCTCCGCGGGCAAGAGGCCGCAGGGTCTCGGGTTCACGGCGCTGGCGACGTGGCCGAGTGGCTTAGGCAAGGGCCTGCAAAGCCCTGTACATGGGTTCGATTCCCATCGTCGCCTCCATCCGCCTGCGCTTCGTGCAGTAGCTGCGCCAACTGGTCGGTGGTCAGAGCGGTGCTGGCGCGAGCCTCGCAGTGATCGCGAACTCCTGAATCCCCAGGCGCCCCTAATCCTGGTCCGAGCCTCGAGGAGCCGCCCCCCATAGCCGGTGAGCAGGCCTACTCTGCCCAACGAGAGTTGATGCTGGCGGAGGATCCGCGCCGAGAAGCTGTTGTCCTCGCCCGGCGTCACGGCGATTCCAGGGAGGCAGCCTGTCGGCCAGAGAGCGACCCCGGCCGCTAGTAACCAATGACCGATTTCGCCGAGCGCACCTCTGCGCAGTTACGCCGGAACGACGGGCTGAGCTTCACGAAAGCTGGCCCGTTGCCGGCCAGCTCGAGTGTGACTTCGCTCCAGTTCCGATCACAGAATCGACCCTGTCTGCTGGTGTGAACTTGAAGCAGTACGCACCGGCTCCTGAGGTACCCCGCCGTTGTGCCACGCGGACGCCCTCACTAGGGCGACCGATTCCCTTCTCTGACTCGAGCGCGGCCGACGAGTGCCTTTGCTTGGCCGTATGTCAATGGACTGGGCACGCTGAGCCGCGGCACGCTTGGCACCCACGTGCTAGTTGTGGGAAAACTCACGATTGTTGTGTCGTGGGCCGGAGCTGTGCGGTTTCGGGGGGTTCAGAGGAGGAAGTTGACGGTGGCCAAGAAGCATGGGCTCCTCGCAGAGCTGCACTACCAGTCGCAGCAGGCTGAAAGGCGGAAGCTCCAGGCCGGGCAGCAGGCATACCGTGAGCAGCAGCAGCGACAGCGTGAGTACGAGAAGGCGGTGAAGGACTGGGAGCGCGCCCAGGGCCTAGCAGCTAAGGCGACGACGGCCGAGCGAAAGGCGGCGGAGGCCGCAGCGAAGCAAGCCCGGGTCGCTGCGCAGGAGGCCGAGGTGGCCGAGCGCAACGCTGCCCTCGCGAACACCTTCGCCGAGATCGACGGACTGCTGCAGGCGACCTTGGCCGTCGACGACTTCGTCGACCTGGAGGAGCTGCGCCAGCAGGTCGAGCACCCGCCATTCCCGCACCCGGAGCTGGAGAGTTCGACACCACCTCCGCAGGCCCCGCAGCCGCCATCCGTACCGGTCTGGGAGGAGCCCCCATCGTCGGGCGGGTTGTTTGGCAAGAAGAAGCACGCCGAGCAGGTGGCGGCGGCCCGGCAGGCGTTCGAGGCGGCCTATGCCGCATGGGAGCAGCACATCGTCGACCTGCAGCGGTGGGAGCAACAGGCCAGGGCACACTGGGAAGAGGGTGAGCGATACCGGCTTGCTCGCCTCGAGGAGGCCCGGGCCGGGTACACCGCCGAGTGCGCACAGCGTGAGCAGCAGGTCGAGGAGGCCAATGCCAGCTTGGACGAGTTGATCGCCGGGCTCGCCTACGGCGTCGACTCCACCGTCCAGGAATACGTGGCGATCGTGCTCGCCAACTCTGCCTACCCTGACAGCTTCCCGGTGTCCCACGACCACGTGTTCGACGCCGCCACTGGTGAGCTGACCTTGACCGTGTCGATCCCGGGACCGACCGAGGTTCCGTCAGTCAAGGCTTGGAGGTACACGAAGGCGACCGACGCGATCACGCCAACGCCGCTTCCCGCCAGGGAGCACAAGGACCGGTACGCGAACGCGGTGCTCCATGTGGCACTGCGGACGTTGCACGAGGTGTTCGAAGCGGACAGGTCCGGTCATATTCGGACGGTCGCCACGACGGTGGGCACGACTGCGCTCGACCCGGCGACAGGCCGCGACGGCTTCGTCCCGCTGGCGCTCGTCGCCGCGGACCGAGAGACGTTCATGAGCTTTGATCTCGCGAACGTTGTGCCGGCGGCCACGCTGAAGCACCTCGGCGGGGTGATGTCGAGGAGCCCGGTCGACCTTGTGGCGGTCGACACGGGTGCCGCCGTGCGGGGCCGCAACTGATGGAGGGGCACATCTTCAACCCGCCACCCGGATGGCCGAACCCGCCGGCGAACTGGACGCCGCCGCCCAACTGGACACCGGATCCGCGCTGGCCCGAGCCGCCGCCCGACTGGGAGCTGTGGATTGTCGATCCCACCGTCGTGCCGGCGGCCGCCCCGAGCGTCGACGCGCTGCGGTCCCCACCCGTCCCGGCTCCCGTCAGCGCAGAGCCCGCCCCGATCCCGGGCCCGCCTGTCCTGGCGTCGGCGCCACTCGCCCCGGCGCTGCCTTCGACGTGGAACCCACCTCCGGCACAGGCGGAGCCCGCCGAGCTGACGGAGCTGCGGGCGCGGGTGGTGGAGCTTGAGGCCCAGCTTGCATCTGCCCGAAGCGCGTCCGACGGCGGTGACCTGGTCCTCCTCGACGACGAACGCGTCCTGCAGGAAGTCGGCATTTACCGGTACCACCACCCGCTCGAGGCGGCCGCTTCCTATAAGGATCGGTTGGCGGAACTCGACCGACGCGTCGCCGAGTGTGTCACCCAGGGTCGGGCGATCCTCGCCAACGACATGTTCACGTTCAACAACAGCCTCGCCAAGGGCCGCAAGATGGTCGGCGACCTGTCGAAGCTGATGCTGCGGGCGTACAACGCCGAAGCTGACAACTGCGTCCGTTCCCTGCGGGCCGGGAACGTGGTCACCTCCAAGAAGCGCCTCGACGCGGCCGTCGCGTCGATCGCCAAGCTGGGTGCCCTCATGGAGATGCGGGTCAACCCCGACTTCCATGGGCTGCGTATTGAAGAGATCG